>CAKMYR010000180.1:1149-2348 GCA_929200175.1 uncultured Gammaproteobacteria bacterium | reverse complement strand
ATTTACTAGGATTTGGTTCAAATTTAATACCCTTAGGTTTTATACAGTAACCCAAATAAGGCCTAAGGCAAAATGAATATAAAAAATCATAATATTTAAGTAATTTTATATTTTGAGGAATAAAAGAATAGTTAGAAATAATACGGCTCTTTAAATTATTATAATTTTCATTGGTATAAGTAACTATCAAAAACCTATTTTTATCGTTTAAAGATTGTATGATGTATTCAGTTTTTCCAGACCCAGCTACTGCTTGTATTAGTCTCTTATTATCCATGAGATTGCATTTTCTATATACTCTGGAATCTTAAAATTTTGTGAATCACTTTCCAATCTTTCCAATAACATTAAAGCTGTATCAGTTTTGTTATTTAGCATATAGCTTTTAGCGTCAGAGTTAAATAATGAGTCACAAACCCTACTATTATCTTCATACAAAGATATTTCAAAGGTAGAAACTTCATCATTACTAGTATAAAAAACTTTTATGTTGTCTATATCTTTATATTTAATGTATATATCAATGCATTTTGTATTGTGCTCTCCGTCATTATCTCTAATAATAGCAGTTTTAATATCTAATACTTTTGCTAAGTCCATATATCTTTTAAAACTTGTTCCTCCAACAGAAATTATATGTACGCCATATTCTTCTGGTTGTTTTTTAGTTAATATATTAAAAAATTTTTCAATAAGAATATATTCAGTATCTCCCTCAACAAGAATAACTCTACTAGACAAGGAAAATTCAAGAAAATTGTTATGCGATGCTTTCATAAAGAATTTTGCAGTGTCACCATCAATATCCAAAAGTCTAACAATATCATTATCTCTGCTATTAAGTAATATTGATTTTCTAAGATCAAGTCTAGAAGATACTAAACTATTATGTGTTGTTATAAATAGTTGGGATTCTTGGGCTTGCTGAACAGCGCCAATTAATTGTTTCATTTTCGTATGACTCAAATGATTTTCTGGTTCTTCGAGCATAATGACATTTATGTCTTTTTTTATAGGTTTTTGCAATGCAAACTGAGTTCTAATAAAACATTGTTTGCCTTTACCCATATTTTCTATTTGTATTTCATTTTCAGATAAAGTTAAGTCAGTAACCAAGTTAGCTTTATTGTTATTTTTAATATCAAATAGATAGTCATCGGTTTTTTTATTTATCTTATATAAAACATTTTGTTGAAATT
>CAKMYR010000180.1:346-1139 GCA_929200175.1 uncultured Gammaproteobacteria bacterium | reverse complement strand
TTTTAAACTTCTATATTCATGCTTATGATAATTTTGTTCTTTTTCATCTGAAAATTTGTTATAAACTGTTCTTATATAATTTTTATTAGCATATTCATTACTTATTTGAGTATTATCAATTAGTAAATGCATTAAATATTTTTTATACCCAGTATATACCTTTCCAGAAAATGTCTTAAATTTGACCGAATAATACTCAAATGGAAAAACAACATTTTGAGCAGAAATAATTTCCATAATTTCTTCACTCAAGTCTTCTCTAGGAGTGCATTCTAGATATATTCCATAGGCTGAATCTTTGCTAAAGTGATGTTCTCCATAAAGATCTTCATAGTCCAAATTTTTTACATATAATTCGGCTGATAGTTTTGGCAATTTATCAATTTTTTTTTGATCTAAATCTAAAAATTCTTGAATAGAAGTGCTATTCAGAATACTTTCAATACCAAGTGAGTCAACCTTGCTAAAACTTCCCGACAACACTAGGTCTATAGCTGTTAATACGGAACTTTTCCCAGTATCATTGTCTCCGATCAGTATATTTAAACTCTCATCAAGATTATCTATTGTGCAGTCTTTGAATTTTTTAAAATTTATTAATCTAATTTTATCAATATAGGGTTTCATATTTTTTGAAATATATAAGATACTAACATTATACCAGCCCAAACAAAAAAACATCTAAACGGTGTTCTTTTTTGCTTCAACAAAACTTTTTTTACCTCTAGCTTAAAGAATTAAAGCAGTATATGATTTTATTTTTATTAAACAATGGGGCGGCTACTTTTATCAC
>CAKMYR010000180.1:0-336 GCA_929200175.1 uncultured Gammaproteobacteria bacterium | reverse complement strand
CTACCAGATATAACCTGATATTTTATTTTTCTTATGATAATAACGCACACGCGAGATTATCACTCATTGTATAAATTTATTTAGACTTTTTTCACCATTTGGAATAAGTGAGAATAAGAGGACGTTATCCTTTTTTATTTTTTCTAAACCTATCAACATTTTTAAAACTCAAGTTTCTACGAATTTTCTTGATTAATTTTATAATAAAACTATTACTACCACAGGTATTCTTTTGCTTGTATTTCTTCCTAATATATTTTCAAAAAAGGGTAACGTCCACTTTTATTCTAAAGATTTAGATTATTTTGAATGTATTTTTTGATTAGGTTTTATAAA
>CAKMYR010000179.1 GCA_929200175.1 uncultured Gammaproteobacteria bacterium | reverse complement strand
TTCCTGAAATTTGTAATTTAGTCTTTTTGCGTCCTGTAACTAGCCGTATTTTATACGAACAAATGAAAGGCCGTGCTACTCGCTTATGCATTAAAATAAATAAAGAAACATTTCGTATTTTCGATGCTGTTAGTCTTTATGATAATTTAGAACCATTAACTAATATGCAACCTGTTGTTGTTAAAGCATCTATTAGTTTTACTGATTTAATTAGCGAACTTATTAACCCAGAAATTAAAGATCAAACTCATAAACAGCAAGTAGTTGAACAAATTATTGCTAAGTTACAACGTAAAAAAATTAGTATTGAAAAAGATAGCGATTTAAAAAATGAGTTTACTAATGCAACAAATAATTTAACTCCAGACAATTTAATTCAACAATTAAAAAAACCACTTACTGATGTTATTTCTTGGTTTACTAACCACCCTAATGTAGCAACTATTTTAGATATTAAACAATCAAGTAGACCTATCCCGATTTTTATTAGTAATAAACAAGATGTAGTTATTGAAATTGGGGCTGACTATGGCGAAGCAGTAACTCCTGAAGATTATCTTACAGAGTTTAATAACTTTATTAAAAACAATATTAATCATGTTGTAGCTCTACAAACTCTAGTTAAGCAACCTGCTAACATTACTCGTAAACAAATTAAAGAAATAATATTGCTATTAAGTCAACAAAATTTTACTGAAATAAATTTACGCCACGCCTTGAAGCTTAAAAATAAAAAAGACATTGCTGCTCGCATTGTCGGTTATGTGCGTCAAGCCGCAGTAGGTGATGCATTAGTTCCTTGGGAGCAACGAGTAGATAGCGCTATGGCAATAATTTTACAGCAACACTCATGGAATGCTAAGCAAAAAAATATTTTACAAAGCATTGCAACTTTATTAAAAGATCGTATGGCTTTAGATGAAGAATCTATTAATGCTAGTAATCTTAAGGATAAATATGGTCCTTATAAGATTATAAATACTAAAGTTTTTAACAACCAACTACCACAAATACTAGCAAGCATTAACACTGCTATTTGGCAAAATACCAATCAGCAACATGCTTACCAACCTTAAACCTTATAGAAAAAGAAGTATATATGTCAACAACCACTGATATTGTCGCTAAACTTTGGAATTTATGTAATATATTAAAAGATGATGGCGTTACTTATACCGAATATGTTAAAGAGCTAACTTATTTGCTATTTTTAAAAATGGCAGCAGAAACTGAGCAAGAAGATAAAATTCCAGAAAAATACCGCTGGCAACAACTTGAAAAACAATCTAGTACTAATAGACTTAGCTATTATCGTAAATTACTCCTTGACTTAGGTGATGCAGAAGAAACCGCATCAAAATTAGTACGTGCTATTTATGCTAATGCTAATACTATTATTAAAAAACCTGAAACATTAAATACGCTAGTAAAAGATATAGATAAACTTGATTGGTACAGCGCCAAACATGAAGGTTTAGGCGATTTATACGAAGGCTTACTCGAAAAAAATGCTAACGAAAAAAAATCAGGTGCTGGGCAATATTTTACTCCAAGAGTATTAATTGAAGTAATAGTAGAATTAATGCAACCAGAGCTAGGTGAAGTAATTCAAGATCCTGCTGCTGGCACTGGTGGTTTTTTAATTGCTGCTAGTCATTATTTGAGCAAACATAATAATTTAGAAGAGTTAAATGAGACGAAATATAAAAAATATAAACAACAAACCTTTTATGGTATGGAGTTTGTGCAAGACACTCATAAACTCGCATTAATGAACCTAATGTTGCATAATATTGATTCCGATGGTGATAACTACGGTATTATCTATGGCGATACTATGTCGTCTAACTGCAAAAAATTACCTAACGCTGATTTAATTATGACTAACCCACCTTTCGGTACTAAAAAAGGTGGTGGAGTGCCAACAAGAGATGATTTTACTTACCCGACATCAAACAAACAATTAGCATTTTTACAGCATGTTTATCGAGGTTTAAAACTAGGAGGACGTGCTGCAGTAGTATTACCAGATAACGTTTTGTTTGAAGCAAACACTGGTGCAGATATTCGCCGTGATTTAATGCATAAATGTAACCTGCATACTATTTTACGTTTACCTACTGGTATTTTTTATGCCCAAGGAGTAAAAACCAATGTATTATTTTTTACCAAACCTTTAAATAAAAAACAAGATACTAATAATACCAAAAATGTTTGGGTATACGATATGCGTACTAATATGCCAAACTTTGGTAAACGTACTGAGTTTAGTAAAAACTATTTTGAGGAATTTATTAAATGTTTTGGTACCGATAAAAACGGTACTTCTAAGCGTCAAGAAATAGCAGATAGCGAAAACGACAAGGGTAAAATAATTGC
>CAKMYR010000178.1 GCA_929200175.1 uncultured Gammaproteobacteria bacterium | reverse complement strand
GTTCAAGAAATATAGGAAAGCATGATAATGAAAAAGAAATAATTGAAAAAGCAATAAAAAAATATGCCGGCAGCAAGGAATCAAATGTATTTATTGATTATATAAATGCGGAAGCTATAAAAAAAGGGGTTTTTGATGAGGCATGTAAAAAATTGCAAGAATCAGTAACAAATAAAGTTATTATTATATCATCTTATCCGTCATTTGGTGCTGGTAAAAACCCACAGTATATTCCTACATTAGAAGCAGATATTAAAAAATTATACAATGTAAATGATGAGTATAAATCGAAGATAGCTGCTGATATTGATTCATTGTACCTAGATCTTCCAACTTCACTTTTTCCAGCAGGAGATAGTAAAAATAAATATATGGATACTATTACTAGGTTAACTTGTATGTATTATCTTATGTGTTTAGCAGAAGCTGGTGTTATAAAAGCTAGTCAAATAAAATATTTTATTAAACAAGCAATGTCGGATAAATTAAGAGATAAAAAAATTAACTTTTTTCTAACAGCATATGCTTCAAAAACCAATTTCGATACATTTAACAATAGCAGTGATTATATAGCAGCAGTAATTAAATATATAGAACAAGCTGTAGGTAGAATGCCTAGAAGTTCATATAAAAGACAAACAATAAATATTTTTGCCGATTATAGGCTAGCAGAAATATTAGCACAAGATACTCGTAGCTGTGAACTTATGACTCATGAATATGTGGCATTGCGATCTGAAGCAAAGCGTTTTATTGAACAAAGCACTGATAAATCTAGCTTAAGTTTTCCTACAGAAATTCAATTATTACAAAATGCAGCTTGTAATTCAAATATAAAAATTTATTTAGATTTAATGAAATTAGTAAAAGTTATAAATAATAATAATCGTTACGAAGACAGTAAATATTTACAAGAAAATAGCCGTTTAGTTGCTAGAGAGTTTGAAAATATTGCAAAAAAATTAGAAGCCACTAAAAATATTTCATATGAAATAATTACTAATGTTCTTAGTGCTAAACAGTCTGAAATAGAAGATGAAAAAAATACTCTAGCTAACTTAATAGATGCTATTAGTAAATGTAAAAAAAAGGATTGTGATGTTAATGAAACAAAAAAATTAGTGGTATCAACGTTATATAAAAAAGCAACTAAAGTTATTGATGAAGCTAAAGCCAAAGCAGAACAGTCTAATACAACAGCAACAAGATGGCTAAAGATTCGTGAGTTTATATTAGCCAACCCTACTTTATCTTCACTGGATAAACTGCCAAATTATTTAAAAAATGCCTATATTAAAGTACCAAAGCAATTCCGTAATAAAGAAAAACCTAGTTATAAATTTAAAGGTAATCCTGATGTATTGAATGGTATTTATTACTATCTTTTTTTTGACGGTTTTAGTAGTTCACAATTTGTAAGTGCAGAAGCAGCTAGATTATCCTATATAACTAGTAACTCTATAGTTAAAAAACATTTTGAAGCAAAAGGTTATGCAACTAAATGGAAAGATGAAGAATATATGCTAGCCCCATTCGTATTTACTAATTTTTACCGCCCTGCTATTGCTGAGCAAGCCTGTGAAGCATTATTAATATCTACAAAATATTTTTATTTAGAGGCTATGCCAAAAGGTCTTGAAGAAAAATTTGATTATATTATCGTCGATCGAAGAACAGGAAAAAAAGCATTATTAGATGTTAAATTTTGGGAGCTTGCTAGACTTCTAAAAATCGGAACTGCTACTAAAATTAATAAGGTAACAGAGTTAACAGGAATTAACAAAGTTATTTATATGAATATTATAGATTTTATCGGTAACAATAAAGTATACTACACCGATGTTAACAGCAAAAAAACTACAGATAAAAGCAAAGAAATTATCATGGTAGTGCCTGGTATTATGGATAACAATGCAGCGAAAATAATATCGCAACGAATGCAGCAAATTCGTAAATTTATTAATAATTAAAATCATAAGGATTTATTCAATGAGCAAAAAATATACTGATATTCAACCATTAGATAAAACTATTAGTGTATACACTAATGAAATAGATAAAGTTAGTTTAGTTATTAACCATGATCAACTTGATGATATGTTTAACTATTATGTTATTAAAATAGCAACAACTGAGTCAACAGATGAAACAAAGGAAGAAAAACAAGCTAGAGAAAAAGAATACAGGAAAAAAGTAATAGAACTTAGTTTAGATATAAAAAAAATCACGAATATAATTGCATCTGTACATGATAAAAAATATTGTTATAAGGTTATTAAGACTAAAAAAGATGCAAATATTAGTTCATTAGAAAGTAAATATGCTGTTAATAAAGTAAAGGCTAAGGATCTTTTAGCTTGGAATCTTAATCATTTAATTTGTAATGGTGTTTGTATTTTAAAAAATATAACT
>CAKMYR010000177.1 GCA_929200175.1 uncultured Gammaproteobacteria bacterium | reverse complement strand
GGCTATTACTTAATGATTGAGATTGTGACAAAATCATGTCTAATTATTTAGATTAAACTAGTAATATCAATAAATCTAACAATTTAAAATATATTCTAAATTAGTAGCTTAATAAAATTAATAGAAAAACCAGCTCAAATATAACCTCACAGACTTATGGTTTTTAAGGTTACTGTCAGATCGAGTTTGAGCTACTACATCTAATATGGTTAAAACAATATGAAAGATAAATTTAATTTCAATAAAGACATTGAAAAATTAACATTTATACCCGTAGCAGATGGAAATACTGGTTTTCAGCAAGTGATTATAAATTTTTAGCCAAGGCAGTGTTTCGCAGGTTTAGTGACGACTAAATCAAGAAATGCTGACACAGGATAAAGCTTAGAAACCTTGCCCCTCGGGGGGGGGTTACTAAAAAGATTTACTTCATCGTTAAAACACTTTGAAATGCATGTGCATTCCTTCGGTATTTTACCTTGAATTAAACCTTTTTATTTCTAGCACTTCCATATGCCTAGTGTATAGTAAAGGCCTTCTAAGCGAAGATGGTCTTTTAACATATGACACGTAATTTGGAACACCCTCGTCATGTTAAATTTAAGCTACTACAAATTACTTATACTATTATATTAATATTTTACAACAAACTAAAAATTATTTACTAACATCCTACGTCTCACTATATTTTTTAATCGCATTTACTATTTTTTTGATATAAGCTACTGTAGCATCAATATCAATAATACCCTTAGAATCTGTTTTTCTCGCATCATCTGTTGATTGTAAAATGGTCATATGTTCGCCATTGCCAAATTTTTTTGGTTTATCAAAATTGAAATTTAATTTTTTAAAATATTGTTTCATAAATTTATAGTGCTGTTTTCTTAGCCTACTACGGGTTTTAGAATCATTATCTGGAGCTGCAATTTTAATATTAATAGACCTAATAGGTTCTGCTCCATTTGATTCTAGTTGCAAGTAATACCTAAATTTGTCATAATCATTAGTCCTTCCACAAGTAAAGCATAAAAACCCACCAGTTTTACGTGGAATGTTCTTCCAATTAGCCTTCCCTAGTCGTTCTTTAAGTGTTTTATAAAACCCTTCCCACGCACGTGGCTTCCAGTCATCAATTTTTGTATTTGCATAGCTTTCAACCTCGTTATCAAGATCAAGCAAGTGATAATAAAAATCTTTAAAAATTTCGCTAGTAGTATTTTTTCCATTTTTTAATATTCCTAAAAAATCAGTTCTTAAAAAAGGATGAAATTTTGCCTTTGTTATTTCTTGATAATCATCTTGATCATAAGTTTTAAGGTAAATTGCAATTACATTTCCTTTCCCATGTTTTTTTTTTGCTTTTTCTAGATATCGTTCTAATTGTTTGGAATGATTTTTAGTCTTTGTTTTATCTTCAATAATAAGATGATACTTGCCGTTAATAATACGTTCAATATCAACACGAGAAGTTTTCACAGGTTCTATAGATGTTATATCTTCTTCAAGTTTTTTTCCTGCTTTTTTAAAAAATTCTTTTATCATTTTTTGTGCTGTTTGATGCAATTTTAAATTACTACTTTTTAGATCAGGTTTAGCCCACTCAAGTAACCAACAAATAAAAGCATCTTGAGTCGATTCGCTAGTACCAAATTTAAAGATATTAGGTTTTTCTTCATTAGCATTATCGTTCATATTTTTTACCTTTGTGTATATAATAAATTCCGCATCACAACACCCTAACATATACTCTAAATCATTAAAATAGCACAATATCCGATATCAGCTTATCTAATAAATTTGTATGGTATAATAATTTATATAGACCAAACTACAGCAAGAAGATAGGAAAATTCTAATATGCTTTTAGATAACATCAATAATCTTTGGGGTGATGAGTTAAAACAAGCCATTAAATCAGGGAGTAAATTAAAAATTGCAGCTTCTTGCTTTTCTATTTATGCTTTTGAATCATTAAAAAAAGAATTAAAAAAAATAGATTCACTCGAGTTTATTTTTACAGCTCCAGCTTTTACTGCTGACAAAGTGACTGATAAACTCAGTAAACAACGGCGTGAATTTCATTTACCTCAACAACAACGAGAGCAAGATCTTTATGGCAGTGAATTTGAAATTAAGCTAAAAAACAAACTAACCCAAAAAGCCATAGCCAAAGAATGTGCAGATTGGATTAAACGCAAAGTTAAATTTCGCTCTAATAATACTAATTCTGCAATGCAGCAATTTGCTTACTTAGATAATAACGAAGAAACATTAGCCTATATGCCTTTACAAGGTTTTACTGCTGTTGATCTTGGTTATCAAAAAGGAAATGCTATTTCAAATATTATCAATAGGCTTAGTGACAATTCAACAACTAAGATATATCTTGATTTATTTAATAACATTTGGAAAAACAACA
>CAKMYR010000176.1 GCA_929200175.1 uncultured Gammaproteobacteria bacterium | reverse complement strand
CTACAAGACAAAAGCAATATTATAAAATCAACAAAACTAGCAACAACAGATTATGCCAGCATAAACTTAGATATCGAAATGGAAACTGGCACTGGTAAAACCTATTGTTATATTAAAACTTGTTTTGAATTATACAAAAAAATTGGTTGGAATAAATTTATTATTGTTGTACCAAGTATTGCTATTCGTGAAGGGGTTTTTAAAACTTTAGAAATAACCGCAGAACATTTTTATGCAGAGTATCAGCAAAAAGCTAAATTTTTTATTTATAATTCTAAACAATTACATAATATAGAAACCTTTTCTGAAGATGCTGGTATTAATATAATGGTAATTAATATCCAAGCATTTAATGCCAAAGACAAAGATAATAAACTCATTGATAAAGAGCTTGATAGCTTTCAAACTCGCAAACCTATAGATGTAATTAAAGCTAATAAGCCTATTGTTATTTTAGATGAACCGCAAAAAATGGCAGGTAAACAGACTCTAAATTCGTTAAAAAAATTTAATCCATTATTTGCTTTGCATTATTCTGCTACCCATAAAATTGAACATAATAAAATTTATTGTTTAGATGCACTAGATGCCTACAAACAAAAATTAGTAAAAAAAATTGCTGTTCGGGGAATTTCTCAACAGAGCTTTACTGGAGCTTATTTGTATTTATCTGCCATTGAAATATCTAAGCAAGCGCCAATAGCTAAAATTGAGCTAAAAATAAAGTATAAAACAGGTATTAAGCTAACATTACGTAACTTTAAAGCAGGTGATAATCTTTATGAATATAGTAATGAAATAAAGGAATATAAAGATTTAGTAATTGCAGATATTAATTATAAAACAGGTGTTGTTGCGTTTACTAATGGCAGTAAACTACAAGTAGGTGAATTAACTGGCAATACTGAAGAAACTAGCATTTTACGTAGAATTCAAATTCGAGAAGCTATTAATGCCCACTTTGAAAAAGAACAAAGTTTATTTCATAATGGTATTAAAGTATTGAGCTTGTTTTTTATTGATGAAGTAGCAAAGTATCGACAATATACTGCTGATGGCGAACAGCTTGGTGAGTACGCACAAATGTTTATTGAAGAATATGAACGTGCTTTAGCTGATATTAAAACTAATAATACTGATGCAAAATACTTAGAGTATTTAGAAAAAATTAGTGCAGATAAAACCCATAATGGCTATTTTTCTATAGATAAAAAAGGCAAGTTAGTAGATGCCATTAAACTTGCTAAAAAAGAAGAAAATACTGAAACCGACCCGAGTGCATATGATTTAATTCTCAAAGATAAAGAACGCTTATTATCTTTTAATGAACCAACTAGATTTATTTTTTCTCATTCTGCTTTACGTGAAGGCTGGGATAATCCTAATGTATTTGTTATTTGTACTCTTAAAAATACTTCTAGCGATACCAACCGCAGACAAGAAGTTGGCAGAGGTTTACGCCTTGCAGTTAATCAGAGTGGAGAGCGTCAAGATGACCAAGCAACAGTACATGAAATTAACAAGCTTACTGTAGTTACCAATGAAAGTTATAATAAATTTGTTAGTGAGTTACAGCTAGATATCAAGCAATCATTAGCTAACAGACCAACTAAAGCAAATGCTGATTATTTTACTGGCAAAACTATAGAAACTGCCAAAGGGTCGGTTACTCTAACAGAAAAAGATGCTAAAGCTATAGAACGCTATTTAATTCAAAACCATTATATAGACGATGACGACAAAATCACCGAAAAATATCAAGACGATTTAGCTACGGGCAAACTTGCTGAACTTCCTAAAAATTTACAACCTTATGCTACAGGTATAGAGACTTTAATTGCTAATATTGACACCGATACCGAAATACCTATTGAAAATGAATGCAATAAAAGAGAAAACAAACGCAACACAAACTTTGATAAAAAAGAATTTCAGCAACTTTGGCAAAAAATTAATCATCAAGCAATATATCAAGTTAACTTTGATTCAGATGAATTAATTAAAAATTGCATAAAAGCACTTAATACTGAATTAACTGTAAAAACTCTAACCTATAATATTGAGCGTGGCGAACAACAAGATGATTTTGATAGAGAACAACTAGCACAAGGTAAAAGCTTTGTAGTAACATCAACTAAAACTTCAACAGAAGATACATTAATTCATAGTCAAATTAAATATGATCTTATTGGCGAAATAACAAAAACAACAGAATTAACTCGCAAAACTATAGCAAGTATTCTTACAAAATTATCAGATAATAAGTTTAATTTATTTAAACAAAATCCAGAAGATTTTATTATAAACTGCACTAAATTAATTAAAGAACAACTAGGCACTATAATTATAGAATACTTGCGATACAACACTTTAGATAAAGGCTATGATGTTGATATTTTTACTCCAGCAGAATATCAGCAAGATTTTACTACTGCTATGGG
>CAKMYR010000175.1:925-2466 GCA_929200175.1 uncultured Gammaproteobacteria bacterium | reverse complement strand
GCCCTTCGGATTATCCTGATTTTGCAAAATGGTTACTTAACAAAAAAATTCAAAGTATTTCACTTAACCACGATTCAATCATCGAAACCTGGTTAAAACTTGCCGATAAAGAATAATTAAGATCATAGAGTGATATAATAAATGCATTTTAACGCCTAATAATGCATTCCATCTGATTGATTAAGTGTCAGATAATTTTAGTCGTTAGCATTTTTTATAATTACACAAACTAGGAATAGATTATGGACAAACAACAAATATTAGAAAGTTTTTCATTATTTTCTCTTGGTACTGGAGGAATAGGAAATTGGATTACAAAAGAAACCGATAAAGAAATATTTACTCGACTTGCTAAAATAGAACAAGAGCCTCTTAAAAAAGTTCAACTTAATCAACTACTTATACTAGGACACGAAGCTCCATTATCAGATGGATTCTTTGAATATTATTGGAATACAGCCCCTGAAAATCATCCTTATTCTGTCAAAAAAATCCCTGATTTTAGTGAAAATAACCTGCATAAAGACTCAATCGTATCATTAGCTCATCTTAAATGGGGGCTATATAGATTATATACCGATGCTCTATTATATTTTGGCAATGTAAGGTCTGGTTATCGTACTCTACGTGAAAAAAATCTTGAGTCTCTTGAGTATTTTTTCTCTGAAAAAAGAATTAACACTGGATTAATTAAAAAAAGAGGATTAGCATTGCCTTTAGAAAACATAGCTAAAGATAAAAGGTACCTTATATCTGAAATGGCATGCAAATCATATGACAAAGATTTTAATTCTACAAGTGACATTGAAAATATATTAATTGAGGCGTATAAAAAAATACCAAAAAACAAAAAAACTACTATTAAGGGTCTCTTAAATGGGGAATACATTAAATCAAATCACCAATCAAAACAACCTGATTTGGAATTTGCTGCAGCAGAAATAGAAGATGAGATTATTGGATCTGAAAAAGATATAAAATCTAAGATTAATAAAATTGCGAATGAATTTAATAAAGCAAGAAAATCTGCATTAATAAATACCAAACGATATTTATCAATGGTTAGCGACTTAGATGTATATATAGCAACAAGCATGAGAAATAGACAAGACTTTCGAGATATGGCAGAAAAAACAGATAAAATATTTGATGCTGAACAACTAAAGGAATTATCATTAAGATATTTTGATCCAACTCTTAGCGCAGCAAGCGGACATGAAGATAAAGGCCTTATAGAGTGCTTAATGGTTAAATGTGCTAAAGTTTTAGTTTATTGTGCCGGCGAAAAAGAAAGTTATGGTAAAGATGCTGAAGCAGCAATGGCGCTGAGTTTAGGGAAATTTGTTATATTTTTATGTGATCATAAGCAACGTAGTAGATTTTATAAAGAAGTACATCCTCTTAGCAGACTTATAGATTTTAATACTGGTATTGCTGTTGGAGCAGTTGTTACAGATAATGTGTCCGATGTATCTAAATTATTATGTCGTTTTTTTGAAAATAACATGGAATATGAATTAGACCAAGATAAACCAGGATAT
>CAKMYR010000175.1:0-915 GCA_929200175.1 uncultured Gammaproteobacteria bacterium | reverse complement strand
ATATTTGAGACTAAAAGAAAAAATGACTGGTTCTATTATTAGACTACAAACAAACGACTATTTGTTGAGTGAAACATTTTGGAATCACTATCATGGAAATAATAACAAAGACTAATAAGTTAATCCAATTGACTGCCTACTCTTCAGGAAAGTTTGGGTATTATACATAAGAAAGACTAGCAATATGCTGCAAGAAATATTACAAGATCATATTTTTTAATAGTTAGCTTTATAATTACTGCTGCTTATGGAGTTAATCTCCTTAATCTAATACATATAAAATCAAAAACAAAAAAGAAAATCACAAAAAACGCTTTATTAAATTATTATCCAATGGAATAAAAAACAATATGGTAAATTCCTTTTCAGATGTAGAGGAAATTTATAAAGGTGTTTGTAAGATTAATACTAATAAAACTGGATCGTATAGATCCAAATTAGCAATATGGTTGCGTGAATTTTTATTAGATTTACTTGAAAAACCAAAAGAAAGTGAAGTTAATCACTATTTAGAAATAAAATCAAATATTACTAATTTTATAAAAAAAGCAGAAGAAGAATCTCCTTATTCAGATTTGCCAGAATTAGAAAGAAATATAATTAGTGATATGGAAAATTATATAAATTCAAAAAATACAGAAGAATCTAAGAAAAAATTAAGTGAATTAACTTCGGCAATTCAGATTAGAGATGAGTCTGTTAAAAAACTTAAGATCATTACAAGATGGTCAATTTCATTATCTATACTTGGTGTTATATCAACTATTATATTTGGAACATTATCATTTATATAAAAAATCACCCTATCTGACCTCTTTCACATCGGCTAAAAATTTTTGCTATTTTATAATTTAACCTTAGTTAGCAAACAAGATCAAAAATTTAACTTACTTGTTTACAGATAAAATATAAATT
>CAKMYR010000174.1 GCA_929200175.1 uncultured Gammaproteobacteria bacterium | reverse complement strand
TAATGAAATAACAAAAATTGTGCGTCAATATAAAACTCCAGAAGCAATTAATAATCACCCCAATACAGCACCATCTAAAATATTAGCACGTCTATCTAAAGGTAATTTTTTTAAAATAGTTAATGGTATTGATATAGCAAAAGTAATAGGTATTGAAGCTATGAGGAAAAAATGCCCATTGTTTAATGCTTGGTTACAAAAATTAGAAGATATTAGTAATAAATTATAAAATTGTAATCAATAAAAAATAGATAATCACTTTTAATATTTATTGTAAGATAGTTGATTTTTAGTTATTCTAAATTATTGTTTATAACGACTTTTGAATTAAATGTGAATAATTATTATGGATAACGATATCAAAAATGCTGTAAATTATATAAAATCTCAAATAAGTGGAATGTCTTCTGATGATAGAACGGAACACCATAATAGTCAAAAAATATCTTACGATAAAGAATATAAACTTTTTTCTGAAAGCTATGACAAAGGGGTTTGTTACTTATGTAATAAATCATTCTTGACTATAAGTAAAAATAACCCTTGTTTGCATTGGTTATTAAGACGTTGTAAATTTAAAAAAAAACATTTTAAAAGTCTATATGAAAAATATGATTACTATGAACTAAGTGCTTTTTTGCATTGGGTGTCAGCTAAAGAAAAAGGTAGTAAAAATATTAACAATTTAAAAGAAGAAATGTCAGAACGAAAGAAGTTTGAAATTACGATAAAATGGAAAAATATCGAGTGGACGCTAGATTGTTCTCATAATGATTTTATAGGTCATGGTGGCTCACAAACTGATTTTCCGCATTGGCACTTTCAAATGCGTATAGATGGCAAGCAGTTTATTAATTTCAATGATTTTCATATCCCTTTATCTAAAGATGATCAACTAAAAATAATGTTAAGTGAAGATAAAGAATCAGGCTTTTGTCATAGTTTTGGTTATGGTGGTTTTGGTATGCAAGAAACTATGGATGCTTTAAAAGATAATTTTGATATTATGAATGAACATTTATTAGCAGGTGATGCTGAAAATGGTACAGTTCATATGCAATCAATAATAACTACAACAGATGGCAGTAAAATAGATGCAGAAGTAATAAATGATGCAAGAGCAATGTCACAAAAAACCGATAAAACAATGCGTTATTGCTTAGATAAAATATTAAAAGATAATAAAAATATATCAAGAACGACTATTGCAAGCCCTTCTGAGCATGTCCCTGACATAGCAAAACGTACTGAAAGAAAACGACGATAAATAGCAATTGTATAAAAACAAACATTTTTATACAACACTACCGTTACTTCCAAAGTTCATAAAGATTTACATCTTCACTATCAGGTCGATGCTGTTTATTAGGCAAAAGAGCAATTTGTAACACTAAAGGAATATCAAAAGATACACCTGTTACTATGCAACCACCTTTAGATAAATTTGGTATCATACCCTTAGATAAACTATCTAAAGTGCTGATGGTATTATCTAGTAGTTGTAAATCTTTATCATTTACTAAACGATGTATAAAAAAATTATGAATTTGTGAAACAATTGTTGGTGAAATATCAGCAGGTCTTTGACTAGATAAAGTAAGAAACATACCGAATTTTCTACCTTCCTTAATAATTTCTTCAAATAATTCTAAGCGATAATCTTTCCAGCTTTCATGTTCATTTAAAGATTGTTTAGATAATATATTATGGGCTTCATCTATAATTAAATGCATAGTTTTATCTATGGGGTTTTTTACTTCTTGTTTATGTTTGCGGTATAAATATTTTGTAATTATTAATGGTAGAATTTTTTTTATTTCATGATTGCAATTTCGAAGTGAAATTATTGATATCATGTTATCGTCATTAATATTTTTTGAATCATATACTACTTTAATTACTTTTTTTAAATCTGTTAGTGATGATTTGATTCTATTAATCATGGGGTTAATATGTTCAAATTGTACATATCCTGTGTTAAGATCACTTGCTAATTTTAGTTTAGATCTTATTATTAATTCATCAAAATTATCTGCATCACCTATTTCAACTGTACTTTTTATTTTTTCTAATTCACACTTATATTCGTATTTGCTAGGATAAATATCCTCATCGCCATTTTTATAATAAAATATCTGTCTTGCACTATTCCAATGTATTTGTTTTAGTTTTTCATACAAATTTTTATCTATTGCATATTTTTCTATAACATCCTTTAATATGTCTAACGTTTCTCGTTTAGGAGATGTACTATCGATTAAGCACTTATAAAAAATTGCTTGTATATAATTAGTTAAGCTGTTATCTTTATTATCTTTACGACCCTTGATTATCCTTTTAATAAATGGCTGTTGTGTATTTTGTGTGGCTTTGAATAAAATGCTTAGCATTTCTGCATCCCAAAACTCTGCTTCAGGTAGCTTAAATTTATTTTGCTCTGTATTATCTTGCTTTCTAGTATTTAGCTC
>CAKMYR010000173.1 GCA_929200175.1 uncultured Gammaproteobacteria bacterium | reverse complement strand
CTAATAAGAGGCTCTAATATTTTTTTTTCAATTTCTTGTTGGGCTTTAGAATCTAGTTTAAGTCCATTTGCTGAAAAAAACTTGACTCCATTATCTTTAAAATGATTATGAGATGCGCTAATTACAACTCCAGCTGTGGCATCATATTCTTTGGTTAAATATGCTACTGCTGGCGTTGGCATTGGACCTAATAATCCAACATTAACCCCAGCAGATAAAAATCCAGCCTCAAGCGCAGATTCAAACATATAGCCAGAAATTCTAGTATCTTTACCTATTACCACACTTGCTTGATCATTATTTTTCATTAATACTGAGCCAACAGCCCAGCCTAATTTTAAGAAAAAATCAGCAGATATAGGATATTCACCTACTTTGCCTCTTATACCATCTGTACCAAAAAAATTAGTTAACATATTTTTATATAATTAATTTAATGTTTGTAATATTGTCAAAGCATCTTTAGTAGCTAGCACATCATGGGTTCTAATAATATTAGCTCCATTTTGTACTGCTAAAACTCCAGCAACAACGCTTCCTACCATTCTGTCATCAACATCTCTATTATTTAATAATTTGCCAATCATAGATTTTCTAGAGATTCCAACTAAAATTGGCATATTAAATTTTTTAAATTCAGCTAGCTGTTTTAAAATTAACAGGTTATGGGCTAAGGTTTTGCCAAAACCAAAACCAGGATCTATTATAATTTTATCTTCGTTAATTCCTTTTTTTATACAAGCTTCGATTCTTTCGGTAAAAAACTTTTTAATGCTATCTATAACATTAGTATAGGTAGGGTTTTTTTGCATATCTTTAGGATTTCCTTGCATATGCATCAAACAAATTTTAACTTTTAAAGAAGATGCTACTTCAAGAGAGTGGTTATTTTGTAGGGCATAAATATCGTTAATGATTGTAGCTCCAGCACATACTGCTTTTTCCATTACTTCTGGTTTTGATGTATCAATTGAAATATCTATATTACAAGAATCATTTAAGGATTTTATTACTGGAATAACGCGATTTAATTCATCATCAACATTTATTTTTAAAGACCCTGGCCTTGTTGATTCTCCTCCAATATCAATTATATTAACACCTTGTGATATCATTAGCTTAGCTTTATCAATAGCAGATTCAATATTTGAATATCTGCTACCTTTATAAAATGAATCTGGAGTTATATTTAATATGCCCATAATAGCCGTATTAGAGTTTTTCATAATAAAAATTCTAATATTTAGGCTATCTGCTCAGAGTCATTGCCACCTAAAGGTTTTTTATTTATATTATCAGATTTATCTTTGCCGATACCTAACTCTGTAGATACAACGTCAGAATCAACGACAACTGATGCTTCACGCATAGGTTTTCTATCCATTAAATCATCAATTTGGCCTTTATCAATAGTTTCAAATTCTACTAGCGCTTTTGCCATTGTGTGCAAAATATCTTTATTTTCTTCTAGTATCTTATAAGCTTCATTATAGTTAGAATCAATAATTTTACGAATTTCGCTATCAATTAAATTAAAAGTTTTATCTGAAATATGTTTTTGTTTGGTAACTTGTCTACCTAAAAATACCTCACCTTCATTTTCTCCATAAGCTAAAGGACCCATCTTATCAGACATTCCCCAAATTTTTACCATTTTATGAGAAAGTTCTGTAGCTCGTTCAATATCATTACTAGCGCCTGTAGTTACAGCATCAGCGCCATAAATAATTTCTTCGGCAATACGACCACCAAAAAGTGAGGCTATTTGAGAATTAAGGCTTCTTCTAGAAGCGCTATATTTATCTTTTTCAGGTAAAAACATAGTAACGCCAAGCGCTCTACCTCTTGGAATAATACTAACTTTATAAACTGGATCATGTTCAGGAACTAATCTACCAACAATTGCATGTCCTGCTTCATGATAAGCTGTCATTTCTTTTTCAGCAGCGTCCATTACCATAGATTTGCGCTCAGAGCCCATCATAATCTTATCTTTAGCTTTTTCAAATTCTTGCATTCCGACTATTTTTTTACCTTGTCTGGCAGCAATTAAAGCAGCTTCATTAGTTAAATTAGATAAATCAGCTCCAGAAAACCCAGGAGTCCCTTTAGCTATATCTATTGATTTAACATTTTTAGCCACAGGAAGTTTACGCATATGGACTTTTAAAATTGCATCTCTGCCATTAATATCTGGTAAGCCAACAATTACTTGACGATCAAAACGACCCGGTCTTAATAACGCAGGATCTAATACATCTGGACGGTTAGTAGCAGCTATAACTATAACTCCTTCTTTGCCTTCAAATCCATCCATTTCAACTAACATTTGATTTAGAGTTTGCTCACGCTCATCATGTCCTCCTCCCATTCCAGCGCCACGCTGACGACCAACAGCATCAATCTCATCAATGAATATAATGCAAGGAGAATTTTTTTTTGCTTGCTCAAACATATCTCGTACCCTAGATGCACCTACCCCAACAAACATCTCTACAAAATCAGAGCCTGAAATAAAGAAAAATGGCA
>CAKMYR010000172.1 GCA_929200175.1 uncultured Gammaproteobacteria bacterium | reverse complement strand
TAAACATATACTAGCACATAAATTAAATAAAAATTGTTTACTGGTGGTTTATGCACATTTTGCACTAGCAGATATTAATAACATTTTTAATTATGACATAACAGAGTTATACAAAGATAAAGAAATATATTTTAAAAATAGACTAATGGTAAATAATAGAGTAATAAACCTAGATAGAATAATAACAATTAACGATGAACAATATAATTTACAGCTAAAAATAGTTGATACAGCAGTGCTAGCAGGTAATCAATCGTTAGCTAGTTTAGCAGAGAAAACAGGAACAGAAATAAAATATAAGAAGCTGTTAGATGATTATAAAACTAAAATGCACTTAGCTTATATTGAAAGATATGAAGACTTTATTAATTACTCTTTAGGCGATTTAGTTTGTTATAAAATATTATTAAACCACAACAAAATGTACAGGGAAACCCAGAAACAATTACAAATAACTACAATAAAAGATAATAAAAAGTTATCGGTAGGGAGTACAGTTAATCAATTACTAACAAATAAATTTTTACAAGCTTTTAACCTAAAATCAACAGAAGAAATTAGAACACCATCACCAAAATTATTATCTGAAATAAAATCTAAATCCTGTTTACTAGCTAAAGTATTCGGTGGTAGATGTATTAATAATAACCCATTATATACCACAAGCGACTTAGACAGCTTATTTAATGATATCGATCTATCAGGAGCTTATGCAACTACTATGCAGGTATCTGATGTGGTTCAAGGACTACCAGTAATAGCAGGATTAAGGCAAGATGTACATAACAATCATGGTTTAACAATAAAGAAGTTTTTAAAATATCCTTTACTAGATAGAAAATGGGTAGCTGTTATTAATACAGTAGAGAATTTAAAATATGATCAGGATTTAATACCTAGTTGGATAGATTATAAACCAGAAGATGTTAGATCAGGAAATACTAAAATATTTTTAAGACAGATAAAAGACGGAATAATCACTTCTGATATTTTAGATGTTATCAACTCATGGTCTAAAGTACATAGAAATAATTTTTATAAAAAAGTTAGAATTATAGCTTTTCAGTTTTACCCAAGTACACAAACATTTAAAAATAATTTAAAAACAGAACATTGGCAAGTAGAATACACCAAGTGCAATAAGTACAGAATATATAATTTTGGTAAGCTAATTGTTGATGATTTTATTAAAAATAGAAATAAATATCCAAAAGGAACACCTAAAGAGCAACTTTATAAGCTATTTGGCAATACTACTTACGGCGTATCAGTTTCTAATTTCTTTGAATCAACTAATACAATACTAGCAAATAATATAACAGCAATGTGCAGATGTATGATGTATATGCTAGAAAAAAGTTTAAACTTAGTTGGTAGTATTACAGATGGTCAGCATGTAAAATTATTTAATATTCCAACTTTTATAGGTAATAAATCACAATATTATGCACGGTTATATCAATACTCAAGAGCAGAATTAAACAAACTAAAGATTTGTACCTTTGATAAATTTACTAATATTATGCACATGGATAAACTACTGGAGAAAGTAAGGAGCGATTTTAATGTCAAACTTTTACACGAGGATTTTATAACATTACAATTCACAGACTTAACAATACCAGCAGGATTACACAAAATAAAACATAAAAGCTTGTTTAACCTAGAAATAAAAAACAGGACAGAAACCCTAACAATGCACAGCAGTGCTAATTATTTAGTAGAGGAAGATTTAGATAAAAATAAAAAAATTTTAAGATATAGATCAGGGCAGAAAACTGATTATAAAAGTTTTACTTATGAAGATAATGGAGAGCTAAAAGAGCTAGAAACCTATAAAAAATCTTCGCCACATTTACAATTACTAACAAATATTCGTAATGACAGCACTAAATGCCCTATATTACCTATAGCCTATAAAACTACAATATTAAAAACTAAAAAATATCTTATATCTAAAATATATAAAAATAGTATGCTACGACCAAGTGATAATATTCCTAGTTTAGTAGTACTAAATTATTTTAGCTTATCTACTTTTAAATTTAACACCTACGAGCAATATAAGTTATGGGTTAAAGCTGATACTAAACTAAAAACAAAATATTCTAGCTCTTTTGATATGTTTTTTATTAATAAAGATGGCAGCACAATTAATTATAAATTAATGCTACAAACTATTGATGATATGATTACAAATAATGTTACTAATATTATTAAATATTTAGATAAGCACAATCACGTATCAAGATATAATAAAATTATTACTAAAAGACATAATGATAAAATTAAGTTAAAATCTAGGATTGAAAATTTAATTTTAGCAACTATAGATATTGATTATAAACAAACAGAAGATGATGATAATAAAGAGGGATAAAAAAACCTATTGGCGTAAAAGCATATACTACTTATATATAAGCCTATTTTTACGCCAAGATTGCCTACAACCCTTTAATAATCACACTTTCTTTGCGGTAATTTTAACTACTTTACTACAAAACACCTAAAATTACCGTCTACACCTAGTCGTATAATATTTATTTAAGGA
>CAKMYR010000171.1 GCA_929200175.1 uncultured Gammaproteobacteria bacterium | reverse complement strand
TTGCTTGTAGTTTAATAAAGTCTTCTAAGTCAGCATCATTTAAAGCATTAGTTTTGCCTAAGCTACGCCCAGGGTCGAGTTGATAATACCAAGTTTTGCTAGTTTTTTTGCCTTTAGTAAAAAACAGTACTACAGTTTTTACCCCTGCCCCTAAAAAAGTTTTTGCTGGGCAGTCTAGCACCGTATGCAAATTGCAGGTTTCGAGCAACTCTTTACGCAGAGCGATAGCGGCGTTATCGGAATTAGATAAAAAAGTATTTTTAATTACTACTGCTGCCCTACCACCTTGTTTTAAGTATTTCATAAAATGTTGCAAAAACAAAAATGCGGTTTCACCAGTTTTAATAGCAAAGTTTTGCTGTACTTCTTTACGTTCTTTACCTCCAAACGGCGGATTAGCTAAAACTATATCGTGACGATCTTTATTTTGAATATCCGCTAGATTTTCTGTTAGGCTATTAGTATGCTGCACATTAGGTGCACTAATGCCATGTAAAATCATATTCATAACACCGATTATATAGGCTAAAGATTTCTTTTCTTTGCCATAAAAGGTGTGCTGTTGTAAGGTAGTTAAATCTTTAGTAGTTAAATTTGGTAGGTTACGTAAATAATCGAAAGCTTCACATAAAAACCCAGCAGAACCAACAGCTCCATCGTAAATGCTCTCGCCAATTTTCGGCTTTATTACTTTGATCATCGCACGAATTAATGGTCTTGGAGTATAATACTCTCCACCATTACGCCCAGCGTTACCCATATTTTTAATACGAGATTCATATAAATGCGAAAGTTCATGCTGTTGTTTACTAGAACTAAAACTTAGTTTATCGATTTTTTCTAAACAATCACGCAGTGAATAACCGCTTTGAATTTTGTTTTTTAATTCAGTAAAAATCTCACCAATTTTATATTCAATACTAGCAAAGTTTTCTGCATTTTTTTTAAATGATCTTAAATAAGGAAATAGTTTATCATTGATATAAGCTAATAAATCATCGCCTGTTAAAGCTTGATTATGATTGTAGTTACCACTAGCATCTTTAGGTGAAGCCCAACTTGACCAACTATGTTGTTTATCAATAATAGGCTTATAGGTTTTACCAGCTAATGTAGCTTCATCTTGTTTAATTTGTTCTAAATTATCTAGATATTTTAAAAATAATATCCAAGAACTTTGTTCAATATAATCTAGCTCAGAAGAACAGCCAGCATCTTTATGCAGGATATCATCAATATTTTTAAAGGTTTGCTCAAACATCGTTTACAGCTCTAAGAAGTGAAATAAATGACTTTTGTTATAAAAGCCGACAAAATATCCCACAAGTGTATAGTTTTATGAACAATTAAACAAGATTTAATGATTTAAAAAATACAAATAATTAAATTCAATTGAACTTTTTGATTATTTAGGGGAAGGAGGGAAGAAGCAATAATGTTTTTGTGTTTATTAAGACTATCTAGCAAGGGTATTGCTAGATAATTTTAACCGTTATAAGCTATTAAAAAACTAATACAATCTGATCATATCGAATTTATATTTTTCATAATAATATTGTATGCGTAATACCGCAATAATAATAACAGCAGGTACGGTTATTCTATAAGCAGGATTCGTAATATCAATTGTAGCCCATGTGCCAGTAATACCCCAGCCAATTGGTCCCGACAGAATTGATGCTGTTTTTGTTAATCCTGCATTAGTAGCGAAAGATAATCCATAACCCAATAAAGCTTTAGATGTAGCATTAGCAATAGTTACCAGAAGCATATAAGATTTAAAGCCCCCAGCCTTAAATATGAATTGACAGCCTGCAAGCACTGTTGATTTTGTTATACCAACTTTATTTTTTATTCCTAACTCGTTAGCTATTTTTGCTAAATCTTCTTGATTCATTTTTTCTACAGCTTGTTCTAGTACCTTCATAAGAAGATCTTCTTCAATGTATGTGATTTTTGATTTTTTGTTGTATTTAACTTTCATTTTATCGCAAACATTTGTTAATATTTCTCTATATTTAACTCCTGTACCCCTAAAATGTGAAACTATAGAATTAGCTCCAAAAAATTGAACTTCTTTTGCTATTAATTGCCAATATTTGTTATGGTTTGGATAATGCTGTTTATATTCATCATGCCTTAGTAATGAACTACTAAATTGAGTTACTTTGTTAGTTACTTTGTTAGTTATTTTTTTAGTTATTTTATCTGACCATTTAGCTGCTTCATCCTTTGTATTACCAGTAATAATATCTACTAAACTCTTAAGATCTGTTGATTTAAGCTTACCAAGAAACTCTAAATCTTCATCAGTGCGATATGCCATGATACTTCCCTGTTCATTGCAAGTTAAAATTAAGATTTTTAAAGTGATTATGATTTGTTATTTAAATTAAAGAGGTGCCATTATATTATAATAAAGAAGGATACGATATTAGTATATATACGTAGTTATAGAGAATTGTAGCTTTGTAGATTAATAAACTGAATATTGTGTAATATAAAAAAACTAGCTTTAATCGCAAAAAAGTTATGAAGATTATTTAAATTAATTA
>CAKMYR010000170.1:2320-2576 GCA_929200175.1 uncultured Gammaproteobacteria bacterium | reverse complement strand
TTGTCGTACCTAGGGGAATATTCGAAACCACTGGAACATCCATTCCTCCAAAACCACCCGCAGGATTGTCTGGATTAGCGGCAAAAGAATCACAATAAATGTAATCAATTCCATCATTATTTCTTGAAAAACATATTGCTTGTCCATCTAATTTTATGCCGTACTTACCAAATACAACTCCTTTACCGCATCTAACAAGGGAATCATGATAAGTAACTCCCCCAGCAACTAAATCATAATATTTATAATGAAGAAG
>CAKMYR010000170.1:0-2310 GCA_929200175.1 uncultured Gammaproteobacteria bacterium | reverse complement strand
GGAGAGTTATGTAAATCGCAAGATCCAGAAGTATCTATTTCAATTTTTCCGGTGCCAGTATTGTAAGATGCTTCCGATGGATTTGGCATATACAATCCGCCCATCATAATTTGCACTACAGTTTGATCAACTGTAAGTACAAAATTTGCTGAAGCAGGATTATAGTTATTATCACCTCTTGAAGAAACACTAAGGGTTGTAGTTCCAATTCCAGTAATAGTGATATTACCAGTAGAAACATTGATATCAGCAACTGATTTGTCTGATGAATCATAAACTAATGAAGTCGCAGCCAAATGTCCCGAGACGTTTCTAGTAAAATCCTCCTTATCTCTCTTAACAGTTTCATCACTGCCAAAAGAAAATGCAGGTTGATCTCTTTTAGGAATTACCATGACGGTTCTTGTTGCATTACCAACATTCCCTGCAATATCAGATGCTGCATATCCTACATAATAGACTCCTACTCTCGTAGTATCAACTCTTCCAGTCGCAGTAACAGGAACATTTTTTCTGTCAAAATTATCAAATGCCACTGCCCCAGCGTCAGTATAAGGCGTATTAACCGTAACTTCCATTGGATTAGCGCCATTTATAGTTATAGTTGGTGGTGTTGTATCCACCGAAACCGACCCATCCGAAGATGTTGAACCACCTCCTCCACAAGCTACTAGAAAAGCGGCTATAAAAAACACAATTAAGTTTTTAAAAGAGCTATTCATGGTTATATTTCCTGTCTTTAAATATGCAATAAAAAAGATAAATGATAATCCTCTAAAATACCTAAAATTATTCAAGTAAATAAGCTAAAAGAGCCCAGATTAATGAAAGAATAGCGGTTATAGCTAAAGTTAAAATAATAAAATTTTTACGACTAATATTTTTTCCTAGAATTAAACTAAAAATCCATACAAAAAAACTTATAATTAAAACAATAATTAAAAATCTAATTAATAACATTATTAAATATTCCCTTTAAAATTTGTAATCATTTTATTCGCTAATGTTGCATTAATGCCTTTAACTTTTTGTAATTCTTCAATACTTGCTTTTTTTATTTCTTGTAATCCGCCAAAATAATTAATTAATGCCTTCCTGCGATTTTCCCCAATACCATAAATAGATTCAAGACTTGAAGTTTTTCTTGTTTTAGCACGTTTTTTGCGATGATTTTTAATCGCAAAACGATGTGATTCATCACGAATATTATTTATTAATAGTAAGGCTTTATTATACATTGGAAGATTAATTTTTTGAGTTTTATCATCTTCTATGGTAATTAAAGTTTCAAGACCTGCTTTTCTATTTTCACCTTTTGCTATTGCTACTAATTTAGTTTTAGTTATGTTTAAAGATTTTATAGCAATAATAGCTTGTTTTAATTGCCCTAAGCCGCCATCTATAAATACTATATCAGGTAAATTTTTATTATTTTTCGTAAGAAATAAATATCGCCTATATACAACTTGTTTAATTGCTGCATAATCATCTCCTGGGGTAATTTCTTTAATATTATAATAACGATAATCACTTATTTTAGCTATGCCATTTCTAAAAACTACACAAGAAGCTATAGTGGCTTCTCCCATAGTATGACTAACATCAAAACATTCAATATAGTTGGGCAAATCTTCAAGATTAAAAATTTTCTTTAATTGTAATAATTGTGAATTTTTATTAAATTTTGTAGCTAAATGCTGTTTTAAATTTTGTTTAGCTGTAAGATTTGCAATTTTTAAAAACTTTTTTCTATCTTTTTTAGGAGTATCAGTAATATTGGTTGCTAAAGTTTTAGCAATAAGACTTTTGTCTTTTAATTTTTCGCTTACTAATAAATATTTAGGTATATTTTTTCCTAAATAATATAATGGTAAAAATGCTGATAAAATTTCACTTAATGATTTTTCTTTTGTATTTTTTGGAAATATACATTCTTGAGCAATTTGTTTATTAGAACGAATAAATAATATTTCAACAGCGCAGATTGAATCTTTTTGTACAATACTTATAACATCTAAATCATTGATAGATTTATTAAAGTTTTGCTCTTGAATAGTTCGTAATTTAATTAATTGATCTCTGTAATGAGCGGCTAACTCAAAATTTAAATTTTTAGATGCTAATTGCATGTTGTCTGATATTTTTTTTAATATTTTTTCTCCTTTAGAATTTAAAAATAATTTCATCATTTCTACATCTTTTTTATAATTTTCATCACTTATCTTGCCTACACAAGGAGCGCTACAAAAATTAATTTGATATTCTAAACATGGCCTTGATCTTGATCTATAAACACCATTACTGCATTGG
>CAKMYR010000169.1 GCA_929200175.1 uncultured Gammaproteobacteria bacterium | reverse complement strand
AATTATTATATTTTCACCAATTTTAGAATTAGTATTTAATTTATATAAATAAATCTTTTTTTCAACAAAATGAATTACCCCTTTAAAATCTTTACCCATACCAATCGGCCAAGTTATAGGAATACAATCAATATTAAGTATATTTTCTATTTCATCAAGTAAATCAATTGGTTCTTTGCCGTTAGAATCTAACTTATTAATAAAGGTTATGATAGGGGTATCACGCAAACGACAAACCTCCATTAATTTAATTGTTCTTGCCTCTACGCCTTTAGCTACATCAATTACCATAAGTGCAGAATCTACTGCGGTTAAAGTGCGATAAGTATCTTCAGAAAAGTCTTCGTGTCCGGGGGTATCAAGTAAATTAATTATATGATTATCATATTCAAACTGCATTACTGATGAGGTAATAGATATTCCGCGTTGTTTTTCCATATCCATCCAATCAGAAGAAGCGTAAATATTAGACTTTTTAGCCTTTACGCTACCAGCAGTTTGAATTACGCCAGCATATAATAATAATTTTTCAGTAACTGTAGTTTTGCCAGCATCAGGATGAGATATTATAGCGAAAGTACGGCGTCTTGATATTTCAGACATTTTATATATTTTCTACTATTATAAATTCAACTTTAGCTTCTTTAAACATTTGTTTTGATAATTCAAAGCTTTTTTCCCAGTTTTTTTTAGTTTTTGCTTTTACAATTACTACTTTTTTAATGCCAACTTGAATAATTCCTTTAGCGCATTCTGAGCAAACAGGTAAGCCGTATATATACAATGTAGCATTATCAAGAGAAATTCCAGAATAAGTAGCGTTGTAGATTGCATTCATTTCTGCATGTACTACAAATTTATGTTTTTCTGTTTTATTTTGATAACGTTCTTCGCTGTCAATAATTCCACGAGGAAATCCATTAAATCCTTGTGATAGTACTTCTTTTTTATTGCCAACAGTTATAGCACCAATTTTAGTTGAGGGATCTTTTGACCAGACAGATATTTCTTTTGCTAGCTTTAAATAGCGAATATCCCATTTACTCAATGAATCCATAATTATCTTATCTTAATAGACAATAGACTAATTAATACCAATATTAAAGTTATCATCCAAAATCTAATAATTATTTTTGGTTCTGATAAACCTTTTTTTTCAAAATGATGATGAATTGGAGCCATTAAAAATATCCGCTTTTTTGTCATTTTAAAATAAGATACCTGAATCATAACAGATAATATTTCTGCTAAAAGTACACCACTCATAATAACAAATAATATTTCTTGACGAATCATAATAGCGATGACAGCAATAATAGCTCCTAGTGATAATGAGCCTACATCGCCCATAAATACTTCAGCAGGATAAGCGTTAAACCATAAAAATCCAATACCAGAGCCAATAAGAGCAGCACATATTACAAACAATTCTTCAGTGCCTGGCATAAATGGCATATTAAGATAATTAGAAAAATTATAATTACTAACAATATAGGAGAAAACTGCCAAACCTCCCAAAATTAAAACAACAGGCATAATAGCTAAACCGTCCAAACCATCTGTCATATTAACTGCATTAGAGCTACCTATAATGGCTATTATTGATAATATAATTAAACCAGCCAACCCTAAAGGAAGCGTCCAAGTTTTGATAAATGGTATTAATAAATCTGTATCAATTATATTAGCTAACCAAATACTAATAAGTACTGCTCCTATAAATTGTGATAATAACTTTGTTTTTAAACTCATCCCGTTACTTGACTGATGTTTAATTTTTAAATAATCATCAATAAATCCAATTAAGCCAAAAATAAAAGTAGTAGTTATAATAATCCAAAGATATTGATTGTTTAAATTACTCCAAATTAAAATACTTAAAATGAATGAAAATATAATTATTAGCCCTCCCATAGTTGGAGTTCCTTGCTTTTTTAGGTGGGTTTTAGGTCCATCAGTACGAACTATTTGTTTTATTTGGTATTGATTTAATTTGCTAATAAAAAAATGTCCTAATAAAAGAGTAATTAACAAACTAGTTAACATTCCCATAGAAGCTCTTACTGTTAAATAATGAATAACATCAAATCCAGAATCAAGTTTGGTAAGTAAACTAATTAATTCTAAAAACATTTTATTTTATTCAATAGCTATTAATTCTAAATCAAAAATGAATATAGTATCTTTTTTTAAAGATGGAATTACTAAATCGCCATATATTTGTTGATAGGCCAATATTATGCTTTTTGGCTCGCCAATACTCATTCCTATAACTGATTTTTCTATTGCTGGAATAACGCTATTTGAGCCTATAACAAAAGAATATGGAGGGTCAGAAGGTTTGGTAATGGCCAAGCCATTATTTAATTTGCCTGATAGTTTTACTTTAACTTTGTCATTTGTTTTTGCTTTTTTAGTATTTAGTTTTTTGTCAGAGTTTTTAGTAATTTTTGTATAATAACCATTTTCATCAATTTTAAATTTAGGATAGTTGGTTTTAACAAAATTTTCTAGGTTTTTTAATTCTTTTAATTTTTCTATAGATCTTGCTTTTTTATATTTATTTATTTGAGTTTGAAATGCGTTTTCATC
>CAKMYR010000168.1:1679-2597 GCA_929200175.1 uncultured Gammaproteobacteria bacterium | reverse complement strand
TCATAGGGTTTAGCATTCTTTTTTATTTTCAAAACATGTATTGTCAAAATGTAAAAAATAACTGCGCCTCAAATGAGGTATAGAGATAAAATATATTAAAAGTATTTGAGTTGTGTTTTGTTATTTGCTAAGTATGACTATTGAATTTGAAAGTTATCTAAAAGAAAACCAGGAAATTGAGACAGGAGGAGGGCGTTCATACTTCTATATTGTAAGAATAACAGAAAGTCATATTAAGATAAGACTACAAAGTAAAAAGGAGCATAGGATATTAAAACAAAATATTGTAGACAGAATAAAAAACGATAATTGGGAAAATAGGAACAATCTAGATCCGTATGAAATTGGAATAGGAAAATATGTTGTAGAACAAATGGATAGTTTGGAGAAAAAAAAATTAAAGTTACAAGAACTCGTTAATGAGATTAATAGGGTTGCTGGCAGTAAAAAGATTTGGCTACTTCAACAAGACAAGACAGATAAACATCTGGCTATTTATAGAGAAGATATTTGTCCAGAAGAACAAGAAAAAAAATCTAAATGTAGAATGGGGAGTTTAAGGATTACGCCACAAAAAAGTGATTCATATAATATTGATTTGAGTGGGGAAGCAAAACCCCATCACCAGCACATATCAGATTACTTATCCAAGGAATTTGGAAAACCTAATGGCTATGGCTTTCCAGAAAAACAATCTGGCAAAAAATCAAGCCAGCCTAGCTGGAAGAATAAAAAATTTCATGATGTTGAAAAAGTAATTTATAAGTACGCAGGAATAGAAAAGGAAGGTATATTTGCTTGGGTCAAATGGTTTATAGAGTTAGCAGTAACTATTGCAAAACAAGATATAAATACTTTCTCATATTTAGTAGAGCAAGTCATTCAAGACAATTCTCAAAACATTATTGCGTTTAAAGC
>CAKMYR010000168.1:0-1669 GCA_929200175.1 uncultured Gammaproteobacteria bacterium | reverse complement strand
GTACTATTTAGCACAAAAAAATACCAGCGGAAAGAGACTAGAGTTTTTTAAAAATACTGATAAAGTATTTAGTATTAAAGCAAATTTGCCTGCCTTTGATTGCAATGAATGTTGGGAATTTCCAAGGCCAATCTCCATTGCAAATGTTTTGTATTATTCTGATGAAAAATATGAAAAAGACTTATTATGGGATTTTTTTAGACAAGTTATTCAAGTTGATAGTATTGAATCATCAATATTAAAAGATGATAAATTTATAGATAATTTTGCTCAAGTATTAGGTTTGCGAAATGTAGGTGTGCCAAAGTTAACGCAAACGTTGTTTTTGCTTAATCCAAACATATTTTTTGCCATTGATCAGGTTTTAAAGCCCATTTCTCATAAGTTATTAGATAATGCAAATACAGACACAGAAAAAAATATCAAAAAATTGAAACGAATGATAGAAATAGAGGGCTTTCCTGCTTATCTAAAAATAATGCAAGGAATTGCAAGGTTATTTCCCAATAAAAAACCTTATGAAATTAATTATGATTTATGGTCAAATCAAGTTGAAGCTAACTCAGAACCTAAGCCTAAAAACGGAGGAAATATGACAAAACCACCACTAAACCAAATTCTATACGGACCGCCGGGAACAGGAAAAACTTATTCAACTGTTGGTAAGGCGTTAGAGATTTTAGAGCCAAAGTTAAGCGACGAACAAAGAGAAGATTTAAATATTAAAAGCATTGTAAAACTTAAAAAGAAGTATGGTACACAAGTTGAGTTTGTAACCTTTCACCAGTCTTTTAGTTATGAGGATTTTGTGGAAGGCATTAAAGTTAAAAGTGATAACGGAAAATTGTCTTATCCTGTTGAAAGTGGCGTTTTTAAAACAATTTGCGAGGGTGCATCATCAAAAGCAGAAATAACCACAAAAGCAAAGATTGGTAAAAACGCAACTATATGGAAAATGTCGCTAGGAGGAAAACATGATACAGCTAAACAGTATTTAGCAGAAGCGGAGGATAGTAATTCCTTAGTTCTTGGCTGGGGAGATAGAGTTAATTTTACTCATTGCAAAAACAAAAGCGATATTCAGAAGTTAATTGATGGTTCGGCTATTGATTTTGTTAATAGATTTAAAAATGAAATGAAAATTGGCGATATTGTAATTATTAGTGATGGAAACTATAAATTTAAAGCTATTGCTGAAATTACAGGAGATTATTACTTTGATGAAGATTCTGATTTGCCACAAAAAAGAAAGATGAAATGGCTACAAAAATTCTCAACTTCTCGCTCAGCTTTAGAGATTAGTGGTAAAAACTTTACACAAACTACTATTAATAAACCTAAACATATTAATAGAGAAAAGTTACAAACATATTTATCTAGTAGTAAAGATATAAAAAACAATAAAAACTATGTTTTAATTATTGATGAAATTAATCGTGGCAATATTTCACGAATTTTTGGTGAGTTGATAACACTGATTGAACCAAGCAAAAGAGTGGGGGAAGCAGATATAGAAAATGGAATTGCTACCGAGCCTTTAACCGTTATTTTGCCATATTCTAATTCTAAAGATGATAATTTTGGCGTACCAAGCAATTTATATATTATTGGCACAATGAATACTGCTGATCGCTCACTTGCTTTTATGGATACAGCATTAAGAAGAAGG
>CAKMYR010000167.1 GCA_929200175.1 uncultured Gammaproteobacteria bacterium | reverse complement strand
CGTTAGTTTTTAAACTAACGGTTATAACACGCTGTAATAACTCAAGTGGATACTTCGCATTTTGCATGGTATCTATTGCCCAGTTATTAGCGTCGTTTTTTATACCGCTGTCTTTATGAACACTCACGCCTTGACGTTCCATTACCCATTCTATCGCTGGTTTGCCATTAACTACGTATTCATAAGCATCAAGCGGAATATTGCTAATTGTGATATACGGGTTATAAATAATTTTAGATTTATCAGTTTTTTTCGCAAACTTCATTTTAGTAACATAGTAATGTTCTTTTTCTAAATTATTTGTTTTGCTATCTATAGTAACTGGATATTTATCAACGCTTTCATAATTAATATGTAACTCCGCTAACTCACGACCTGCTTGGCTAAACTTAGTAAAATCGTTAAAGGTTTTTACGCATGGAATACGTGGCAATTGTTTTTTAAGATTATTAGCATAACGCTGTTTATATTCAGGGCAGTTTAATAAACTTTAGATGCAGGACAATGGTTATATAATTTTTTATGGTTTGCCATCATATCAAGTTAGAAGAGCTACCACATTCTATGAAAACTCTAGCTGTTTTTGTGTTATTTTTTTGTTTTCATTATCCTGTAATGTATAATCCTTATTTCCCCCTAGTTTTAAAACTCTAACTATTTCATCTGCTATTCTTTTAATCACTGGAACTACAACTGAATTTCCTGCTTGTTTATAACAATGAGATCTTGCCATATTATCTGGAAATTGAAATTTATTAGGAAACCCTTGAAATTTAACACACTCTTTAGGTGTCAACTTTCTTATCCCATAATCATCAAGAATCAAAGGTACATTGTGTCCGCCTGTTCCCATATTTGCTGTCAAAGTAGGGCATACATTGCTTTTGTTTTCTCTTACATATTGTCGACGCCACTGATAAACAGTTTTTTTAGATACCATTGCCTCCTTTAAAATATTGAAATATCTTGAACCATCTCTATAATAAAAGACATCATCCTTTTCATCTTTTTCAATAATATCTCTGATAGTTTTTGTTAATGGAATTTCTTCAGGAATATTAAAATTATTAGTATGAAAACCATATTTATTGTATTCATCTTTAAAGCCAATAATATAAATTCTTTCTCTTGTTTGGGGTATATTCCCATAATGTTTTGAATTTAAAACAAACGGTATATATGAATACCCTAAATCTTTTGTAATTGTATTCTTAATTACTTCAATTGTTTTGCCTTTATCGTGGCTTTTAAGATTTTTAACATTTTCTAGCAAGAATGCTTGGGGTCTTATTTCATCAATAAATCTAGCAGTTTCAAAAAACAAATTGCCTCTTTCATCCTGAAATCCTTTCCTATATCCAGCAATAGAGAATGCCTGACATGGAAAACCAGAGGTTAAAATATCAACATAACCTAGATTTTTAGGGCTTTTGATATCATTGATATCTTTATGTAGCATATTATGTTCTGGAAAATTTAAAGAGTATGTCTCACATGCATGTTTATCAATTTCATTTGCCCACTTAATTAGACAATCTGCTTGTTTGAAACCTAGACATATTCCACCAATTCCAGCAAATAAGCTTCCAACAGTAAATGTCATAACATTCCTTAATCATTTAGTTCTCTTTTCATGTTTTGATTTGCAAATAAACCTTGAATAAATTAATTATATATGGTTATCTAAAATTAATATCATTTTAGCAATATATAAATTAAACACAATTAATTATTTTATGGTATAATGAGTTCTAGTACATAAGATATAAACATTATTTTTAATACTCTTATGATGCTAGGCTATGATAAATACTAGTATTTAGGTCTGGTGAATATCGTATGTCTAAAATAAGTATTTTTGCTTTATATGAAAAACAAGGACGTTGTTATGAAATATGAAAATAAGGATATTAAATTACCAGAAGGATTATTTAATGCCGAAATTCAAATTTTTACTAATTCTGATAGAGAGAAATTTCAATCGATATACAATAAATGGCGACAATTAAGCGATGAGGTAATATCTATAAGTGGCAGGGGAGTAAATTTACCTGAAGGATTATCTGAAGGTTTATTCTGTCTAGAGATGGATGTTGTGAGAATATCTAACACACCAATAAAAGGTGCCAAACGTTCATTTGATGCATATGATTTAAAAACACATAAAAGAATTCAAATAAAAAGTTGTAGTATATCTCGAGATTTGACTACTTTTGGTCCAAAATCAGTTTGGGATGAGTTATATTTTTGCAATTTTTATAGAGATGGCAAATGGGATGGCAAGTTTGATATTTACCGTATACCAGATCATTTAATATACAATCAGATAGTTCATAAAAAAAAGAATGAAACTATGAGAGATCAACAAGCTCAAGGAAGAAGACCAAGATTTTCAATTTATGAAGAAATAATACAGAAAAATGGAATTATACCAATCAAAACAGGTAAAGTATTTTAGTCTTACCATCCATGGATTTATTACTTGACAAAAAGCAACTGCACGTTGCATCGGGTCGCAATCCGTAGCTGAATTATCTTGAAAATCTTGTTTGCTGAGCTTTTCAACAGCTACCTAGTTGAATTTTTAGTAAATAATTTTTGATGCCTAACATATCGGAATAATCCACAAGATGAGTTCTATACAATTACACT
>CAKMYR010000166.1 GCA_929200175.1 uncultured Gammaproteobacteria bacterium | reverse complement strand
ATATATATATATATAATAATAATAATAATATATGTAGTTATAGTAGTTTTAGGGCTTTTTAGTGTTTTTTTTACCCCCTACTTTTACCCCCACCTTTTGTATTTTTGCTTACACCCTCAACAATAACCACCGCCATCTGATTTGTGTTTTAGATTAAAGAAACGATTGAAAAAAAAAATGCCACCTTAACCTTGAAGCCCCTGTTTACTTCTTAGCCAGTAGCAAAATTATTATTTTTCCTTGAATAACTTTTTTACCTTATGTATTTTATATTTACTAATAAATAACTACAGGCTATAAAATGGAATTAAAAGAAAGGTTAATAATTACAGCGCAAAATTATAATTTTGATTTAACCCCAGCGCAGCAATATAGTTTTAATGTATATGATGAATATATTTTGTGTTTTGATTTAGTAGGAGTTAAACAGAAGATAAGAAATATTTATACTGGAAAATTGCAAGAGGCTAATATTGATGGAATTAAAAATAATTATTCAGAAAATATTTTTATTGAGAGGTTAAAATTTTTATTATCAAAATTATTAATTAAAACTTTATCATCTGCACACGATACAGAGCGAGGTAATAACCGCGGCTATGATTGTGGATCTACTAGCGACAGTGTAGCCAAAACGCTAGAAAACGCCACTAAGGTAGATATTTTGCACGAACTACAAGAAGAAAGCTAGAATATTAGAAAACCCCCTCACACAATCCACAAATAACAAAGATTTTTAAGTTGTTTGATGTATTAGTCAACTTTTAAAACTGTTTAATTATGGGCTTGTTAGAGGGCTATTTTAAACTTACGGCTTTATATACCGCATTTATGGAATTGAACAGATTTTACCATATCAGTAACAGAATATTTTTCGATTGCTTGTTTATGTGCGGCTTTAATTACTGGATCAAAATATTTCATTTGCCGGCGTATAGCACTAGTTAACTGGCGAGTAAAAAACGGCGAGAAAGTGCAGACTCTTAAATTTTTAACGATATCAGTTGTTCGCTCAACTAGAATAATCGATAATAAAATTCTAGTTTCTGAATGTGCTAGTTTTAATATTTCTAGATCGTCAGGATCTATAGCCCCGACATTAAACGGAGCATCTAACTCCAAAACATTTCCGAACCTAAATATTACAAAAATAGTTTTTTCATCGGGATTAAATAAACCAACCCTAATTGGATTTTCACTATTAAACGCATCTAGCTCAACATCTCTAATATTACTAAGCCCCACTAATAATGTGGGCTGAATAGATTTTCTGCACAACTCTAAAACAGCGCCATCTGAATTTATATCAGACATTGCAGGATATTTTTCACCTACTGCAATTCGGTGCATTTCATAATTATTCATAAATACTAAAAAAAACCTTTATAAAAAAAACAATTAACAACAGTTAGTAATACTAACATAAAGCCGGCTAAAATGCACGTTATAGCGGATAAATACAAGGATTAAGAGAAGCCCAGAAGCAAAGCAAGCAATTATTTTTCAATCGTTATTATTAATATCCAAGCCCAGAAGAAGCCCCCGAACAGCTGCCCCCCTCCTCCTCCACTACAAACAGAGGAGATAATATTATTATAAAATATAAGTTACTAACATTTACTACTAACAAATATTACTAACAAATGTTAATAACTATTTAACAAACTAATAAAAGAAATATACTCTATAAAATGTTAGTTTCAGAGCTAACAAGCACTTGTTAGAAAAGGGCGAAATCGTTAATTTTAGCTAAAAATGACCTATAGCCCGTCTTGATGAAAAAGCCCGAAAAACAGCTATTTATGGAGCTTTTAGCCCTATGCAGAAAACCCCAAAAAAGCAAAAAATAGCCAAATACTAACAAACTAACATCATAAAAATTCAAATATTTGTTAGCGATATCACTAACAAAGGTTACTAACATTTCTAACTAATATTTATTAGTAAGTTAGTTACCCGACTATAAAAGATTATTTTTTTGTAAGTAATAGTTGTAATTTGTTTTGCTTATGATATAATGTATTTTTCACTAACAAACGGAGATTAGCCAAATGCCTAAGCCTAAAAACCAACCGCTATCAGAGCAACTAAAAGAGCAACGAGCAGAGCTTGAACTTTTAAAAAGGAAACTAGCAGAATCAGAATCTAAAAGAGAGCAAGAACAGAAAAAAGCAGAGGAACAGGAGAACAAAAGAGCTAGAGAAGAAGCAGAAGCAGAAGCAAAACGAGCCAGAGAAGCAGAAAAGCAAGCGAAACTTAGAGAGATAGAAGCCAACAAAAAGAGACCCGGAGGCAATGTTAATATCACGCTAACTAAACTTTATTACGATAAAATACACGAGTTAGCTAAACGAAAGGGAGGCAAAGCAGCTACAATACTTAGGCGAGTATCAGAACAATTTTTAGATGAAATAATCCAAAATGAAATAGAAGAGGATTAATTATTTTTCAATCGTTATATCTGCCGGCAAAATAGCCGGCTATACTTGCTATTTATATTTAATTATGTACACTAATGATGATAGCGCATATTCTTCCGTGAATAGCACATTACTTTAATAAATCCTTTTAATTTTAATTTGCCGCGCTATCACTAACCACAAACCAAGCCCCCCCGAAACATGATAGAAATAACAGACGCAACGCTAAAAACTTGTATCCGAAAC
>CAKMYR010000165.1 GCA_929200175.1 uncultured Gammaproteobacteria bacterium | reverse complement strand
GGATTCGCTTGATTATAAAAGGACAATGTTATTGTTTTATGAGCAAAATAATTTATATGCTTTTAAACAAATTTATATTGATCAGTATGCTTTTGCTGTTAATAATTACTTTCGTTAAATCATGATTTATTTTATTGAAAAACACCAAAAATACATTATTAGTCTTTTATTTTTTACAGGTTTTGTATTTTCTTTACTTGGTATTAGTGCGGTAGAAACAAAGGCGACACTTTGGGATGCATTATTTAGAATGTTGCCAACTACTATATTTATTGATTATCCAGTTGAGAGTAATATTTTTACTGCAATCTCAAAAATATTGTTTTTGCTAGCAACAATCTTTGCGGTTGCGTTGGTATTTTTCTCTAATTTGTTTAACAGGTTTTCTGCTTGGTTAATACAGCGCAAGCCTTACAATTTAGTCATTGGTTATGGTAGGCAAAACCAAGCATTACTCTCTAAAGGCTGGGGCAAGGGAAAAACTATTATTATCGAACCATATGTTGATTTATTAACAGTTAGTAGTATTCAAGATAAACATTATGCAATTAAACAAAGTTATGCATCAGAAGGTATTAACAAAATTAATTTAAAAAAATTAAAAAATTGTGTGATATCTGTTGGTGGAGATGATAAAAATATTGCTAGTGCTATTGAATTGTTAGAAAGACTTGATGATAAAATCAAAAGGCGAGTTTTTGTACGTATTGAGAATAAAGACTTGGCAGTTTTGTTTAAACATAATATTGTTAAAACTAAGAAAAATAATGACGTGATTATTTATTCTGCCAATGAAATGTTGGCAAAGGATTTATTTACTCGTTATGTTTTTTTATCTGAAAGAAAAGATATATTAACAACAAAAGATGATTATTCTGTGGTGACAGTTGGGGATAGTGAGCTTGCAATAGAGATTGTGTATTATCTTGCTAGTATCGCTCACCTACCCAATCAAAACATATTAACCATTTATTGTATTTGTAACAATGCTGAAAAATTTGTCTCCAATATCTATAAAAAATTTAGCGGTATTGATGATATTCCGCATTTAAAAGTTAAGCCTATTACACTCGATGATACAAGTCTAGATTTTTATACACATGATGTTTGGCGCAGTGCAAGATTAGTGAATATTTTTATTGCTACTCATAATGAAGAGCAAAATTTGGATATTGCTATTAATTTGCAAGATACAACCTATATTCAGGATATTGCTAGTGAAAAATTTCAAACCAAAGTATTTTTTGCTGCCTATCAAAATACGGTATTAGGTGAAAATATTGATAATAATAAAGATGAAAAAGAATTTGCTAATTTTTACAGTTTTGCCAATATGGATGAAGTAATCTGTGGGCAGAATTTAAGCAATGCAGATGCAGATACTTTGGCAAAATTAGTTAATTTTTCATATGACGATGTTACACAGGAATTACAACAAGAAACTATTGAGAAAAAATGGGAAACATTAGCACCACATTTAAAATATTCTAACCGTTCTCAAGCACAACATTTGGATATAAAGTTGTTGGTGTTAGGGTTTAAAAAGCTAAAAGTAAATGGACAGACATATAAAGATTTACTTGCTAAGAACGAAAAAATTATTAAAACTAAAATCACAAATTACGATGATATTGTAAAAAGTATAAACTTAAACAAGGACACAAACACAAGTAATTATCGTTTAGAAACATTTCCAACTTCATTCGATGATGCATTAATCGATCAGTTAGCTCGTGCAGAGCATAACCGCTGGAATGCATCTCATTATTTACTGGGATGGAAACATCACAAAGATGAAGACGGCAAAGGCAAAAACAAATTACACCGATGTTTGTTACCCATAGAAGCATTTAATACAAACGAGCTAAAAATCACTTATCAATATGACTTACAATCAGTTGTCAACATCCCAAAATATTTGGCATATGTTGGCTATGAGATTGTTGATATTTAATAATTGCAAATAGCAATCAAGTAAAGCATACCTTATTAAATCTTTTTAAGCTTAAATTGATGCATAATTTTTTGCATCAAGCCACCGTAATTATTAGCTTAAAGATAAAGGAAAGATAAATAAAGATACACAAATTTAATTATACTAAAACACCTCAATAGCAAAACTAACAAGAATCGTTATACCCAACTATCCTCATCATATTATCCAAAGAGGCAATAGACTATTGGAAAGAATATCTACAGCAAGCAAAAAAACACAAAAACGCAGCAAAACAGGTAGAATAATTGGTGGTGATGAATTTATCGCTAAAGCAGAACAATTATTAAAACGAAAATTAAGAAAAAATAAGCCTGAGTCGAAAAAACAAAAGAATAATTAACGTTTGTGCTTCTTTATCTTTTTTGGTTTGCATATGGCAAAAGATTATTGTAAACAGTTATGATTAAAGCAAACATTGAATTATCAAAATTTCCAACTACACGTTATTATGGTAGCAAGAGGCGTTTATTGCCATGGATACACACCGTGACTTCTGAGCTAGAATTTGAAACGGTTTTTGATAGATTTGGCGGTACTTCTAGCGTCTCTTTGCTTTTTCAATCTATGAGAAAGAAAGTCATATTCCATGACGCCTTAAATTTTAATACTATTTCAGCCAATGCACTACTTGCGATAAAGCCTATTAAAAAAGACAAAATCAGTGTATTATTCGATGAGGTTAAACC
>CAKMYR010000164.1 GCA_929200175.1 uncultured Gammaproteobacteria bacterium | reverse complement strand
ATAATCTACCGGCATACTGTATTTTTGACGATAAAACCCTAAGAGAAATGGCAAGCAAGATTCCTCATACCGAATCACAATTTCTACAAATTAATGGAGTAGGTGCTGTTAAAAATCAACGCTTTGGAGAGCTATTTCTCACTATACTAAGAGCCTATCAGCAACCAGATATACCAATTGAAAATTCTTCTAATTCTATAACACAAACACAGCTTAAAAAACAAAATTCACTTGATAAAACCTATTACACTACATTAAGCTATATACAGCAAGGAATGAATATAGAAGATATTATCAACGAAAAAAAGATGGTGCTTATCACAATTTTAGATCATGTGATTAAACTACACAATGAAGGACTCATAAACTCAGAAAAATGCCAAGCATTATTTGCTGATATTTCGCCCCCTCAAGAATTTTTTAAATGGATTGAACAAGGACTACAAATCGCATCTTTTGAGCAGCTACAATCAGCTCTTTTAATCTATAGCCATATTAATCAAGTTAAAGGAAAGACATTAAAATGATGCGTTAGTTTAGATTAGGAAAATGCCAATACGCCAATAATTACAAAACATACTACTTAAGTAAATCTTCTAAATCTTCTATTGACGGAGCAAACCAATACGAGCTTGTTAATGGTTTTGAATATTCAATGATTTTGTCATATAAGCCATCTTCTGTTATTCCAAACATACGCTCTAACTGAATTTTAAATCTGGCAATCTCACAAGCAAAAGATAAAAAATATAAACCATGTTCTGTTACAGAGCCATATGGAGCACTTCTTCGGTATATTTTCATTGCTTTACCATCAACCTTAACATCTGTTCTACTCACATGAGAATCTAAAGGCATTTCGTCTCCTTCTAATTCAATACTATCTTCTTTAGTTCTTCCAACCACTTTTTCTTGTTGTTGTGTGGATAGATGATTAAAAGCCTTTAAGTTGTGTACCCACTTTTGAGTCAAAACATAAGATCCACCAGCACCAATTTGGTTTTCTGGTATTACTCCTGCTAATTGTCGATCATCTTCTTTAGGATTTGCGCTACCATCAATAAAGCCAGTCAAATCACGCGAATCATGATATGTAAATCCCGCTAAATCTAACTCTAGCACAGCAATATCGCTCATTTTGTCTTGTATCTCTAATACTATATCAAAATTAGAGTTGTGATCTTGACTATGAATCCAAAAAAATAAATCTAGTTGTGTTGATGGTATTTTATAATTCTTCACTCCTTTTAATGCTTTAAAATCTATTAATTCATCAGGTTGCCAGTTTGGTTGAAGAATATTCCATGCTTGTTTTCCAAAGGCAGTCACTAGATTTACTTCTTTTAAGTTTGTTGAAACTATTTTTCTTAAAGCATTTAGGATAGTGGGCAATGGCAGTGAAAAATTTATTTTATATTCCAAGTAGTAAAATTTATTGCTACCTTCTTGGAAAATTCCTTTTTGTGGATTTCGCATATGAATTTTTTATTTTGTTGTTTGTTTGAATATGTTTTTTCGCTAACCTTAAAATTAAGCAGTACCAAAATGATTTATTAGCACTATTTATTGTTTCTAGTGCAAGAATAAATTACACCATCTGTCTCACTTTTTAATGATAATTTTGAGTTAGATAATTCAATTATTTCCGATGATTCACTAATATTTTTTGGAATCATATTTTCTAAATTAAATTCTTCGTCAAATTCAGGGTGGCTTAAATTCTTAATGCTAATATCTTGTAATGTAGTGATAAGATATTTATTTTTTATTTCCCACAAAGCACTTCCTGCAATAAAATATTCCATTTTTGGTATATCTGGTGCTAATTTAATCATCAAAGTTCCAAAGCTGTTAGAGCGGCCGTTTCTAACATAATTATCTTCTGTTATAATCGATAGTTCCATTCCATCTTTTTTTATTTCATATGAACAATTCCAAGTGCCTTTAAATAAAATATTTTCATCAATTATTGCTGGATTATTAGCAGAATAAACTAACCAAGGAAGTGACAAAATCATAAGTAATGTGAATTTAAAGTATTTCATATCGATTCTTCTTTTAAAGGCTAAACTATTAGTATAAGGCATTATTGTTCTGATAAATTGTATTAAAAATATTTTTGCATGATTTTAATAGAAATAATATTTTTATGAATATTCATTATTTTTCAACAGCTTTTTTTATTCTAAATCTTTGTTCTACAAACAAATAAGCTAAAGTAGAAATAATTATTGTCATTATTAAAGATACAATACCACCCAATATAATAAGCTCAAATGAGGTTTTTGCTGTGTTAAAAAATAAACTATAAACTATAAATATAATCGGAACGTGAAACAAATAAGCACTATAGGATATTTTGGCAATAGGTGTAAAAAAACTTAAGCTTAAAAACTTAGTTAGAGTTGAAGCAGTTTTATTAGTTGAAACAATTGTTGCTAAAATAATATAAGCAATCGCCAAGCTAAATAAAAAATTGCCTTCTATTAATTTAATCGATTTAAGTGATTTTGGCAAGATATAAGGCTCAATAAAAGCAATAAAAAATACCAATAACGATATAAACAACAAAAAAGAGTTAAGTCCACTATTGCTAAAAAATGTTTGTAATTTTTGCAATCTAAAAACATGCAAATAAGCAATAACAACACCTAATAATAAGCCGATATAGCGAGTATAAAGATTGT
>CAKMYR010000163.1 GCA_929200175.1 uncultured Gammaproteobacteria bacterium | reverse complement strand
TAAAATAACGCAATAAAAAACTTAGCATTTCTAACTCTAAACTATCTTTTCCGCGCTGAACCTCTAAATTAACATAATCGCTACCTTGTAAGGCAGCATAAACTGAAAAAGAGCCATCATTAATTACTCCATCAGACTGTAAAACTGCGTTATAGCCAGCTACTTTAGCAAAATTAAAAAAATTATCATCAGTAGTATAAAAAAATTCTCCAGTACCTTGTTTTGGATTTTGATAAAAAGATTTGACTTCTTTGGTATTATCTTTATAAGTCTCAATGTTATAGCCTTTATTGTAATTATTGTGTACTGCTATTACTAATTTACCAATTACAATGCTAGCTATTCTATTAGCAAATGACCTAATTTCATCTAATGCCTTAGCATTATATTTAGAATATTTTTCCAAAGAATCTTTAATTCCTTTGTCGGTAAAAATTCTATTAGGATCAACTATGTAAGTTTGATTATCCAAGCTAAATTCAATTAAACGCTTACCTGATTGCTTAATAGAAATTAATTTACCACCATATTCATCAACAATTTTTTTGCTTTGGGTATATGAAGAAACCTCATCTTCATGTAAATGAAAAAAAGTCAGTCCATTATTTTTAGATTGGTAAGTCTCAATAGTAACAAAATCATCGCCTAATGGTATTTTTTCTATACTTGTTTGAGCTCCAAAAGTTAAACTACTTGCCATAAACAATATTACAAAATATATATATTTATTAATCATTTAGCTAGCACTATTTACAATACTTTTACTATTTTTGATGTAATATTCAAACTCATCGCCAAAATGCTCTAAAAAGCTTTGAACTGGCATTGCTGCTGCATCTCCTAAAGCACAAATAGTATTACCCATAATTTTATCGCTAACGCTATTTAATAAATTTAAATCTTCCATTTTGCCATTGCCATCTAAGATACGCTTTAAGACACGATACATCCATCCAGTACCTTCTCTACAAGGAGAACATTGACCACAGCTTTCATCATAATAAAAATGGGCAATACGCGTCAAAGTTTCTACCATGCAAGTATCTTCATTCATTATTATGACTGATCCAGCACCTAACATTGAGCCTGCTTTTGTTATGCTATCATAATCCATTGTCATACTCATTGCCTTTTCTGCATTTAAAACAGGAGTAGAAGATCCTCCGGGAATTACTGCTTTTAACTTTTTATCATCTTTAATACCACCAGCTAATTCTAATAATTCTTTAAAAGGCATTCCCATTGGCACTTCAAAATTAGCAGGATTTTTAACATGTCCTGATACTGAAAATAATTTACAGCCACCAGAATTCTCAACACCAATATCAGCAAACCACTTGCCGCCATTTTTAATAATATCTGGGACAGAGGCAAAACTTTCGGTGTTATTAATCGTAGTTGGTTTACCAAATAATCCAAAATTAGCTGGAAATGGCGGCTTAAACCTAGGCTGTCCTTTTTTGCCTTCGATTGATTCTAAAAGCGCTGTTTCTTCACCACAAATATAAGCTCCCGCCCCTAAATGGGTATATAAATCAAAATCAATATTTGAGCCTTGAATATTTTTGCCTAACATACCTATCTCATAGGCTTCTTTTAAGGCTTGTTCAAAACGATTAAAAGGCTCAATAAATTCACCGCGGATATAATTATATCCAACAGTAGCACCCATAACAAAACCGCCAATTGCCATCCCTTCAATTACCGAATGCGGATTAAATCTTAAAATATCTCTATCTTTACAAGTACCGGGCTCACCTTCATCAGAATTACAAATAACATATTTTTGTCCTTTAGCATGACTAGGCATAAAACTCCATTTCAAACCTGTTGGAAATCCAGCTCCACCACGACCTCTTAAGCCTGATATTTTTAACTCTTCAATAATAGTATCTCTATTTATTTCACCAGCTAGAATTTTGCGCCAAACGCTATAACCACCACTATCTTGATATACCTTTAAAGTATGGCAATTATCTTTATCTATATTTTTAAAACATACTTCATTCATTTTAATTTATCTAAAATATCATCAATTTTTTGTTTTGTTAAATTTTCATAGTACTTATCATTTATTTGTAACATAGGAGCTCCTATGCAAGCCCCTAAACATTCTACTTTTTTAAAATGAAACTTATTGTCTTGAGTGGTTTGATTATTTTGAATCTTTAATTTATCTTGCAAATACTCAATTAAATCATCAGCACCATTTAACATGCAAGAAATATTATGACAAAAACGAATTGTGTATTTACCTACTTCTTTATGATTATAATTTTCATAAAAAGTTGCTACTTCAGCTACTGCTATAAATGGCATGTCAAGGTAATTAGCAACTGCTTTAATTAATTCTGAATTTAAGCTGCCTTTATTTTCATTTTGTACTATTTTTAAAGCTTCCATTACTGCAGAGCTTTGCCTACCTTTTGGATATTTTTTTATCCAACTATCAATTTGTTGTTTTGCTTTGTCTGAAATCATTTTATATAAATCAAAAATTTACCTGTAATTCATTAATTAATCTAATCCATTTATTGTTTTTGAACAGCTTTTCTGAATTAAGTTTAACTAACATAGTGAATCCCTAATAATTGTTGAAAATACTCTAAAATTTTTTGCTTGGCATTGTCAACTAATCTGGTTTTTGAAAAATCAAATTTATCAAAATATTTACGCAAATTCTGATGTCTATT
>CAKMYR010000162.1 GCA_929200175.1 uncultured Gammaproteobacteria bacterium | reverse complement strand
TACTGAAGATGATGACCCAGAAGATCAAGCTTGCTTGATGTGTAGTTTATGAAAACAATGATTCCTAAAAATTATCCAGCTTTAAATATTGAAAATATACGAAATATCAGAGGACATAAATATTATAAGCTTTGTAGGGCGTATGACAAAATACCCGAATCTCCAGGTGTTTATATATGGAGATACTGGCCTGATATTCCATCATTAGATTCAAAAAAATTTTTAGATTTTATTGGAAATCTACAAAAAAAATTTCCTCACCAAGTAGACAAACTTAAAAATACAAAAATGAACGTAACTGTTTGTAGAACTCCTTTTGGTGATGAAGATGAAAAAAAAATATTAGGAATAAAAAATGAAAAAAAACAAAAAAAAATATTAAATCTTCTTGATAAGGATGAGGATACTAAACAAGCCTTTGCACATACTCTAGAATTAATAATTTCTTCGTGCCCACCAATTTACATTGGTAAAGCTAATAATATTAGATCACGTTTAATAAATCATTTTGAAAATAAGACAGATCTTGTAAATACTATAGAGAGTGCAGGCATAGATAAAAATCATATTTATATTTCTTATATAGAAGATTATTTTAATGATGATGATGTTACCACAGTAATAGAAGAGATACATCAAAGATTAACTAATCCAGCATATACAAAAAGGTATGGATAAAATGCTAAAAGATAAGAAAAAAAAAGATAAACCAAGCAAAAATGAAAATGAAAAATCATATGATTTTTCTAAAGCACATGAATACTTTCGTTCGAGTTTTGGTTTGCTTCATGAAAATATAGATCTCCATGTATTGAATATTAAAGTTAGTGATCTTTTAGAAGATTTTAAAATCTTTGAAGATCTAAATAATGTTCAAAATTGGCCTATTAGTACTTTAATTCAAAGAGAGTTAGATCATAAAAGAGCATCTATGATTTGTAAAGACTATTTATTGAATGATAATAATTCTAAATACTTCCCTCCCTTGATTGCGGTTTTAATACCAACAGGAGATAATTATATACCTTTAGATAGTTTTCCTAAAGCAAGTAAGAATGAAGATAATGAAGAGTTAAATAAACTTAAAGTAAAATATATTAAAGGGGTAGACAGTTATAAAGATTATGAAGAACCTGTAGCTCTATCTAGCGGAATATCAATAATTCCATTTTTCAAGGATTGTTCTCACGGTGATATTGTTTGGGATAAAAACACTGTTTCAGCTGTAATTATAGATGGGCAACATCGTTATAAGGCTTTAGAAAAAGCGAAAAATGAAGATAAATCTTTTTCAAATTGCAAAGTTACCGTAACGCTAGTTGATTTAACTAAAATATGTGAAAAAAAACAATGTAAACCAACTGATTTAGCTAGAGATTTATTTGTTACAATAAATAATACTCCTATTGAAGTAGATGAAACTAGATTAGTTTTAATGGATGATAAAGATGTTCTTTCAACTTTTACTCAAGTATTAATAGATGATTGTGATGATAAGCATCCGTCAGCAATTCCTCCTGAATTAATAGACTGGGAATGTGAAGGAGGAAAACATAATAACGCAAATAGTTTAAGTGGTGTACTTGTTTTAAGGCAAATAATACTTACAGCTTTTTTTGATAATAGTAAAATATCAGTTGTTGAAGATAGAATGAAGGTTAAGAATGTAATAAAATGGAAAAATAAAATTGACTTGTGGTTATCTCCTGATAAAGAAATAGCAGAGCAATTATCTGAAAAAGAAACAATTTCATGTAAATATAAACAAGCGGAAGAAAAAGCAAGAAATAATAATGATGATGATGATGAAGACAGTCTTTTCTTGTTTTCTTATAATATTTCGGTATCTAAAATAATAAAAGATAAATTTAAAAAATTATTTTTACCTACATTTAAAGAAGTTTTTTTAAAATTAGCACCGTTTGATAGTATATTTTCTATTGCAAATGACTACGGAGTTTTAGAAAAAGGTACGCTAATAAACTCTTATTATAGATCTTTTAAAGGAAAAAGATCAGAAATGAAAAAGAATGATCCTGAAATAAAAGAATGTATTAAAAAATATGAAAGTCAATTTAGTAAATTAACAGAACAATCAATTTTTTTTACTGTAATGGGGCAAAAATCAATTTTTAAAGCTTTATTCGATGGTTTTCTTTCTGATGCAGAAAATAAAACAGCAGATGATTATAAAGAAAAAGCATCTTATTTTATCAAAAATTTTAATCAAGCATATAATACACTTTGTCCTTCTAATAATGCAGATGAATACTTTTTTTCTGCTAAATATAAAACAAAGACAAATAAACAGGACTTTAAAGGCATTCTTCATTTATTTTGGAAAGGAATTATTCTAAAAGATAATGAAGAAATTGATTATAGTCAACAAGCTATCAGTATTTTCAGCGAAATTATTCAAGATATAATTTTTTTCCTAGAAAAAGAAAATGATGCAACTGAATTTAAGTTTAAAAGTTACGATAAAATAGTAATAAAACATGAGAAAATTATAAAAAAATTAGACTATGAAAAAGAAAAAACAGATGAAGAAAGAAATGATCTTGCAAAAAAATACGTAAATATTAAACAAAAAAAATTAAATGAACTTTTAAGAAAATAATAAAATACAGCGACAACTGTCGCTGTAAAATCAATCCGCTAAACTATCAATTAAAGTACTCATTTCAAAATGCAATAAAAAG
>CAKMYR010000161.1 GCA_929200175.1 uncultured Gammaproteobacteria bacterium | reverse complement strand
CTTTATTATTTAGTAAAAAATTCTGAATTTGAATTAGCCTTTAATCAATTTAAAAATGCAAATTGCATGAGTGATAAATTAGCTAGTTTTAATGCTTTAGTTACTAATGATAATAAGTATAAAAAAATTGTAATTGATGAATTTTATAATGAATTTAAAAATGATGTACAAGTTATGGATAAATGGTTTCAAGTACAAGCAATTGCTCCTACAACTGATGTTAACGAAATAAAAAAATTAATGAAACATCCTTTGTTTAATTTTAATAATCCAAATAGATTGCGTAGTGTTGTTGGCGCTTTTACTAGTAATTATATTAATTTTCATAATAAAAAAGGTTATGACTTTTTTACTTCTATTATTATAAAACTTAATAAATCTAATTCTCAAATAGGAGCAAGAATGACTTCAGTTTATAATCATTGGCGCAAATTTAGTAATGAATTAAGCATTCTCCAAAAACAACAATTAGAACATATCTTAACACTAGATGATTTATCAAATGATATTTCTGAAATTGCCAAAACAGCCTTAAAATGAATAAATTAACTTTATTATTAAAACAAAAAAAATTAACTATTGCAGTCGCAGAATCTTGTACTGGCGGTAGCTTAGCAGCTTTACTTACTAGCGAAAATGGAGCGTCAGTTTATTTTGATAGAGGTTATGTAGTTTATTCTAATCAAGCTAAAATTGATATGTTAGGAGTTAAAACTAAAACATTGGATGATTTTGGAGCTGTTAGCGAACAAACTGCAATGGAAATGACAAAAGGAATGATTAAAAAATCAATAACTGATTTAGCAGTAGCTATTACAGGAATAGCAGGACCTACTGGCAGTAGCAAAGAAAAACCAATAGGCATGGCTTGTTTTGGCTTTTATATTATTGGTAAATACTTTACTACTACTCAATATTTCAAAGGAGATAGGGCAAAAAATATTAAAAGCAGTATAAATTTTGTTATTGATTTTTTATTTGAAAATTTAAAAAACATTAATCCAACAATTATTAAATAGTAATTAATAAAATATTATATAATCACCAAATGTCAGATTTTTTCCCAGATAAAATAAAAAAATTACCTCCTTATCAAGGTAGTTTTGGCGCTTATGTATTAAAAGCGAATAATGCAAATGTATTATTTTCATCTTACGATGCTGGAGACTTTATTGCTCCTCATAGCCATGATACTGAAAATCATGGAATAGTACTTAAAGGTGCATTAAATCTTACTATAAAGGGCAATACTCAAAAAATTGGAGTTGGTCAATGGTATCACATTGGGGTAAATGTAGAACATGCTGCTTCATTTGATTTTGATACTGATGTAATTGAATTTTGGTTTAAAGACGAAAAATCTGTATAAATAAATTTATTTTATTAACAAACAATTTATTTTAATATCTTAAATTAAATATTATTTTTGATTGATGCATAAGTTTGCAGTAGCGCCAATGATGAATTTAACCACCAAGCATTGTCGTTATTTTTATCGTTTATTATCAACAAAAGCTCAACTTTGGACCGAAATGATAACAGTTAAGGCTATTATCAATGGCGACAAAAATTACTTACTAGATTTTAATGATTGTGAAAATCCTTTAGTTTTACAAGTAGGCGGCAATGAACCAAAAGAAATGGTTGAAGCTGCTAAAATTGCTAAAAAATTTGGTTATAACGAAATTAATATTAATGTTGGCTGCCCTTCAAATAAAGTTAAATCTGGCAATTTTGGTGCTTGCCTTATGCTAAAACCAAATATTGTAGCTGCTTGTGTTAAGGAAATTAAAGATAAAGTTGATATTAAAGTTAGTGTTAAATCAAGAATTGGTGTTGATGATTTAGAAGATTACCAAAATTTGGCTAATTTTGTTGAAATTATTAAAAATTCTGGTTGTAATGATTTTATATTTCATGCAAGAAAAGCTTGGCTAAAAGGCTTAAGCCCTAAACAAAATAGAACATTACCTCCTTTAAACTATGACTTTGTTTATCAAATTAAAAAAGATTTTTCAAATCTTAATATCGTAATTAACGGCGGCATTAAAGATATTAAAGAATCAACTAAGCATTTAAAGCATGTGGATGGTGTTATGTTAGGAAGGGCAATATATAATCAGCCTTATTTATTAGCCGATGTCGATAATAGTATTTACAAAAAAAATCTAATAACAATTAGTCGTGAAAAAGTACTATTAAAATTTATTAAATATATTCAAATTGAGCTTAAAAAAGGTCAAAAAATAAATTCAATGACTAGGCATATTTTAGGATTGTATCATGGAAGAAAAAATTCTAAAAATTTTAAACAAATGTTAAATAATAAAGATTTAAAATTAGAAAATATATACAAATGGTTAGAGCTTAAATCTTAATTAAAATTAAAAAAATAATATTTAAATATGTCTTATGATAACAATTTTTTTGTCAGCATTGATATTGGCAGTAGAACAATTATTATTTTAATAGCGGAAATAAAAAATGGCAAATTTCATATCCTGAGCGAATTAAAAATTGATTCTGCTGGTGTTAAAAATGGAATAATTATTGATAGCGAGCAAGTCAGTCAAGTTGTTAAAGAAGCTTTAGAGCATATTGAAGCTAAAGATAATATTAGTTTTCATAATATAATAGTGAATATTTCGGACTCAAATATAACTAATATTAATCGCAAAAATGAAATTCCAATATCAAGTGATA
>CAKMYR010000160.1 GCA_929200175.1 uncultured Gammaproteobacteria bacterium | reverse complement strand
TAACATTTTGCTACTTTTTGACTCATTGTTCTAACTTTATGAATAAATCTAGTTCGATCATTTACGCTAATAGCACGGCGCGAATCTAATAAATTAAATAAATGAGATGCTTTTATTACCTGTTCATAGGCTGGATAAGATAGTCCTGCATCAATTAATTTTAAATTCATAGCTTCAGCTTCATAAAATTGCTTAAGCAAGACTTCAGTATTGGCTATTTCAAAATTATATTTTGATTGCTCAAATTCATTTTGATAAAAAACATCGCCATAACTTACATCATCAACCCAAACTAAATCAAATACATTATCAACCTCTTGTAAATACATAGATAAACGCTCTAATCCATAAGTTAACTCTCCAGAAATAGGCTTACAAGCCAAGCCTCCAACTTGTTGAAAATAAGTAAATTGACTTATCTCCATTCCATTTATCCATACTTCCCATCCCAATCCCCAAGCGCCTAAAGTTGGAGATTCCCAATTATCTTCAACAAAACGGACATCATGTTTAGTTAAATCAATTCCAATATAACTTAATGATTCCAAATAAAAATCTTGAATATCAAAAGGTGATGGTTTTAATAAAACTTGAAATTGATAATAATGCTGTAAGCGATTAGGATTTTCACCAAAACGACCATCACTAGGACGACGAGAAGACTGCACATAAGCTGTTTTCCAAGGCTCAGGACCAATTGCACGCAAAAAAGTTGCTGGATGAAAAGTTCCAGCCCCAACTTCCATATCAAAAGGCTGCAATAAGACACAACCCTTATTTGCCCAAAAAAGTTGAAGCTTTAAAATCAAATTTTGAAATGATTTTGTAGTATCTAGCTCTGAAATTAACATAAAGATAAATAATTTTATACTAAGATAAAAAATAATACTCTAAAAAGATTATTTTTAGCAAATAATGTTGCTTGTTTTTGCCAGTGTTTTAATTTCAATTTTTATAGCTATAACTCTTCATCAAATAGTTTATTAATCTTTTATAAGTTTAATTTGGAAATCTAGCTTTAATTAATCTATTTTTTATACATTAATAGCTATTAACATATTTATTAATACTTATAACTTTCTGGTTTGTAAGGCCCTTGTTTAGCTACATTAATATATTTTGCTTGCTCATCGGTAAGCTTTGTTATAACTCCATCAAACCCAATAACCATATTTTTTGCTACTTCTTCATCTAATTTTTTAGGCAATACTTTTATATATATATCACCGCCATTAGTTGCAAATTTTCTCTCAAAAAGATACATTTGCGCTAATACTTGATTAGCAAAAGAGCCGTCCATAACTCTTGATGGATGGCCAGTTGCATTGCCTAAATTTACCAAACGCCCTTTTGATAGTAAGATTAAATAATCATCTTTATTTTCACTTCTAAAAACTCTATCTACTTGAGGTTTTATTTCTTGGATTTTCCAATTTTTAAACATAAAATTAGTATCAATCTCATTATCAAAATGACCTATATTACAAACAACAGCGCCAGATTTTAAAGTTTTTAACATAGCGCTATCACAAACATTTAAATTCCCAGTTGTAGTTACAATTAAATCAGTGCTTGCTAAAAGATCTTTATTTATATTAGATAATTTACCATTATTTATTCCTTTTAAATAAGGTGAGACAATTTCAAACCCATCCATGCAAGCTTGCATTGCACAAATTGGATCAATTTCACTAATTTTTACTATCATTCCTTCTTGTCTAAGACTTTGAGCTGAACCCTTACCAACATCTCCATAGCCTATTACTAAAGCTTTTTTACCCGCCATTAACATGTCAGTTGCACGTTTAATAGCATCATTTAAAGAATGTCTACAGCCATATTTATTATCATTTTTAGATTTGGTAACTGAATCATTAACATTAATAGCAGGCACTTTAAGTTCTTTATTTTTCATCATTTCCAATAAACGATGAACTCCAGTTGTAGTTTCTTCACTAATACCATGAACATTTTTTAAAACTTGAGGATATTTTTCATGCAACATAGCTGTTAAATCACCGCCATCATCAAGCACCATATTAGCATTCCATGGTTTATTATTTTTTAAAATAGTTTGCTCAATACACCATAAAAATTCTTCTTCGGTCTCGCCCTTCCAAGCAAAAACAGGTATACCAGCCTTAACCATAGCGCTAGCAGCATGATCTTGAGTTGAAAAAATATTACAACTTGACCAACGTAACTCTGCCCCTAGCTCAACTAAGGTCTCCATTAAAACTGCGGTTTGAATAGTCATATGGATACAGCCTAAAATCCTAGCGCCAGCTAATGGTTTACTACTTTTATATTTTTTTCTAATAGCCATAATTGCAGGCATTTCTTTTTGGGCAAGATTAATTTCTAAACGCCCAAAATCTGCTAGTGATAAATCTGCTACTTTATAATCGGTTTTTGATAAGCTCATTTTCTTAAATAGTTAATAAAATTAAAAATGAGCGTAGTTTTGATTTTGAAATACCAAGCCTGATAATAATTTACTGCAACGCCCCTTGGTAACAATTATTGTAATTTTAACCACAAATAAATATATTTGGTAATTACATTTTAAAAAAATAAGTATACTAAAAAAATAAAATCACCCTTTAATAAAAAATGCAATTTGAAAAACAACAATACCAAACAGATTGTGTACAAAATATAATTAAAGTACTAAAAAATTGCGAAGTAAGAAATAATAATTTTGATAATT
>CAKMYR010000159.1 GCA_929200175.1 uncultured Gammaproteobacteria bacterium | reverse complement strand
CTATGGCTTTCACGCATAATAGGTAAATCAACAATATCTAAGGAGTCTCCCGCTCCGGCATGAATGGAAGTAATAGCTCTAAGAGTAAAAAGTTTATAAATGCTCATAATGATAAATTATTATTATTTAGATTGATTATACCAATTTGTTAATGATAAATACTTAAAAGGAAGTGGTTTAAAAATGTTATCTATGTTCTTTGAATCTTTTAGTTTAGCTAATGATGTATTAGAAAGCTCTAAGAAATAAGTACTGCCTGCTGTGAGATAATTTGTCATAGGACGAGGTCTATTTTTAGCTAAATCCCAACCGCCAATAGCCTGACTCTTGGGAAGAACCGCTGAGATTAAATAATCTTCTTGTCCTGTATCTAGCTTAATTCTGCCATCCTTATCAAAACCTTCAAGGCGCATCCAAGCTTCGGTGGCTTTAATATCGGTATTAAGGATAACAGCAACTTTATTACAACTTGTTAGCTCTTTGAATGAAGGGTAATTATCTTGGACTTTTTGGATAAAAGCCACCCTGCCTTCACCTCCTAAGCGGGTGCTACCATCTTTAATGTTAAGAGTTGTAGGGTGCTTAAAAATAACATAATAAGAGAAGTCTTTATGGAGACGAATATGGTTATTTTGATAAAGCATTCCTTCTTTAGCTAATTTATTACTCTCTATCTCAATACCAAGATGAAATTCTTTGGTAATTAATTTATTGATAGGAATATGACATCCATTTTCATCTAATAGAAGATCAGATATATCAGGTTTCTTAGATTGCTCGGATTTTGGGGGCTTGGGTTGTTGGTAATTTAATATTCTCTTATAGTTTTCTGCACTAAAAAAAACATCTCTTAAGGGCTTATAACCTTTTAAGGGATTACCACAATCATCACTAGGTAATACAGGTAATTTACAGGTCCCCATATCGGTTTGATAACATTCTTTACTGGGTTTGAGAAAGGCGTATTTATTTTTTTCGCTATTGTAACAGACATAAGCCGGTGCCTTGTAGAGAAATTTCTTAGTTGGACGATGGAAAAAGTGTACACCTTCAATAGCAAGATTAGTTTTGTCAAAATCGTATAACTCAGTAAAATCAATGTCTTTTTTGATGTAATGCTTATCATTAAACGACTGAGCTAATAGTTGAAAATCGACCTCATATTGGCGCCCAATCATTGCTTTTATAGCGCCAAGCAATGTATTGTTAGGCGGTCTTTTTTCACTTTCAATAATAGCGTTACCTTTGGCATTCATTGGCCTTGCTTCTTTAAAAAAGAGGCTATCATTAGGGGTAATAATCAAGTTAGTTGTAACAGTATCCATTTTTTGCTAGCCCTCTTTTATTCAATCTCGTTTTTCCGGTATAACCCCATCGGTGGCAATAAATCTTGCTATCATTGCTGCTGCATCGCTGATTTCTCCAGTAACTTTCTGCTTCTCGACCACTTTTGATTGCTCGATTAAATTTTCTACTACTATCTTGCCCTTTTTCTTTTTCTTTTCCTCTTTTTCTTCAGCAAAAATGTTACCAACAGAGTGGTAATAATCAGCAAAAATTAAAGCCTTTATAAGTTTATCATCTGCTAATTTATTGTCAAAATTGCGGTAAGTATTACGAAAACGATAGAGAAACTTGTTTGAAAAAGAAACTTCCGTACCTTCTTTTTTTCCTTCTGTTTCTTTGCTTTTATTGTCGTTATCTTTTAAGTCATCAATAATTGATTGTAATACGATTTCTTGATTGTCATTAAGCACTGTTGGGATAGAAGAGTCTTCGCTTTTCGTACTGTCCCAAGGAAGGCTCCAAGTAGCTAAACGACCACTTGGTTTATTGACCTCTAAGGCTAAGGCATTTCTGCCAGTCTTATCTTTGGCAATATTATCTAACAACTCTTGAGCTCGGTTAACTGACTGAATTAATGGCATCTTATATTGTGTATAAACAATCGCTGCACTAATGGTAAGAGTAGCAGTTGAATCTTGTGATCTAATTATTTTTTCTGCATTTTTAAAACATTTTATAAATTCAGAACGCAATTCTTTAGCAGTATTTAAGGCTTTATTTAGTGGTAACATTGCTAATATATCTTCACCACCACAATAAATTAGCAGACCTTGATTATTGTTAACAATTTCTTCAACTTTTAGAATGTATTTATTAAGAGTATCTTTGATTGCATTACGAGACTTTTCGTTATAAAAAAATTCACCAAACTTGTCACCATCCATCGCTAAGATAGCATAAAAAGTACTTTGAGGGTCTGCTCTCTTTGCCATCTTATCAGTGGATGGGATTTCTTGCATATAATCAGGCGTCTTGAAATGCAAACTTTTACCGCCAATTTTTACAGAATCTATAACAATACCCCTTTCAAAGGCAGCATAAAAACAACGTTTAATATAAGCAATAGCGGACAAATGCTCTATCTGAAGTTTATTATTTTTAATGTCAAAAATACCCTTTGGCTCTTTTTCTTTATGTTTTTTATTTACAATTTTCCAAAATTTATTGCGTTTCTCAGCACTTAAATCTTGATTGCCTGAAAGTTCTTGTAACCCAACCATGGTCATACACTTAAAGCCCTCTTCATTTTCAGGGAAGTAATTCGAGGCGTTCTTCCTTTGGTCTAATGAAGCTGGTTCGTTATTTTTCGAGGCGTTTTTTCTTTGATCTAATGAAGCTGGTTCGTTATTTTTGGTAATAACCCATTGGATATGTAAATAATTATTCACTTGT
>CAKMYR010000158.1 GCA_929200175.1 uncultured Gammaproteobacteria bacterium | reverse complement strand
CATTGGGCTTGATGATTACAACTACCCCAACGAGTTTTCATTTTGCGTAAAAAATAGCCTTTAACTATCACCTCAAGTTTTGTCATCCATTCTGCTATCAACCTCGGAATAACTTCATGCAATAAAGCTTTATGCCAATTATGTATAATTTTAGCACGGCTTTGTTGGTTAGTATTTGCTTTAACCCGTAAAGTTATTTTACTATGACCAACTATTACTTTGTTCGCACCTGTCGCATGTTCTTGTACATCTAATAAATAACGCTTGCCCCATAAATAATGGCTTTCACGGTTAATAAATTCTCGCGGTGTTTCTCGCTCTTGGGTTTGTAATTGTTGTTGTTTGCTTTTAATCCAATCGAGTTTTGTTGCCGCATAAGCACGCAATACTTCCATGCGAGTAGTCGATGGTGCAGTTATAACTACTTTACCATGTGGTGGATATATTTTTATATAAGTATGCTTAACATCTTTTAGCTGTAAATCTATGCATATATCATGTAGTTGTAATTGTTGTATCATTCAGTATACCTAGATTGTTGCTTGATTATAGAAAACAATGCTTCAGTTGCAGTTGCATCTTGCAACTTTTCGTATAGATTTTTTTTTAACATACGCTCTTTAGCCTGATCGCCAAGCCAGCCGTGTTGCTTATTGTCTAATATAATCATATCAATTGCAACTGCTAGTTCTGCTTTTTCTTGTGTATTATTTGGGCAACTGTAATTTTCATAGTCAATACTAGCTAAATTATTATAAATAACAATAGCTTCTGGTTTACCAGTTAGTATATTAGGTAATTTATAATCTTGAGTTGGTTTATTGATATTGTTAATTAATTGTTCTGCATCAGCTAAAAATTGTTGATAATCCTCTGCGCTTTCTCGCTGTTGCTGGGTTAACTCTACTAATTTTTCAGATATTTTAGCATAATATGCTGGGTCTTGATGTTGCTTACTAACTAAAATTTGTTGAATATTATTAAGAATAGCCTCGGTAACATTTTTTTGTGTAAGTTTCTTACAAAACTTTTCATCTATGGCATCCTGAATACCTGTAGCTATAACTAAATCGTAGAGGCTGTTATCGTTTAAATCTCCAAGTATTTCTGCAGTTGATGCATCTACATAGGTATTAAGTAAATGTCGCATGTCTTGCTCGTAAGGTTTGGTATCTAACTCTTCAGCTGCGGCTAATTTTACCGCTGTTAGCATATCTGCATAATGTTTAATCTCTTGTTTTATATAATCAACTTCGGCAATAGTAAAACTAGTATCTTGTATATTAGTAACTACATTGGCATAAGCACGCATAAAACTAGCAACCGCTTGATAAAATTTAGTTCTTAATAATTGTTTGTCTTGTAAATCAACCTCATTTACACCACAAAAATAGGCGATATATTGTTCGCTTTGTTTTGGCTCAGCTACGGGTTCACATAAGTACTTTAATTGCTCACGAGTTGTTTCAAGTTGCTGTTTGCCAGCTTCAAGATAATTTTTTATTTTAATATTATTATCTTCTGGTTCCGTAGTATCGCTAGTATCGAGTTCATCGGAACTATAAATAGCAATAGCTTCTCGAATGCCTTCAAACATTTGTTTAAAATCGACTATATAACCAAACTCTTTGTCGTCGCCATCTAGTCTATTAGTACGACAAATAGCTTGAAATAAATTATGATCTTCGATTTTTTTATCTAAATACAAATAAGTACAAGACGGTGCATCAAAACCAGTTAATAATTTATAAACAACTATTAACAACTTACATTTTGCAGGTTCTTTAATAAATAATTTTTTTTGTTGCTCTTCATATTGTTCAGTTTTCTGATTATTTTTTAATATATATTTTGTGTACGTCTGGTATTTATATTGTTCATCACTGCCATCTGCTAAGGTACTTTGCTTAGTAGCTACTGGGTTATAAGAAGTTATTAGCCCACATTTATTGGCTAAAGGGGTATTTTGCAATAAGCGATAATACTCACAAGCATCATAAACGCTACCTGCAACCAAAATAGCTGTACCAGTGCCGTCGTTTAATCTGGGTTTTAAATCAAAATCTACTAAAATAGATGCGATTATTCTCTCTTTAGGAGCTTTTGAGCTAACTAATTTTTCCATAGTTGCCCATCTTTTTTTTAAAATATGTTGTTGAGTTAAAGATAACCCTTGAGTTTTCTGCTCGAAATATTGATCTATTTGAGTTTTATCGGTAATACTTTGTGGTACATTTCGGGCTTCATATTTTAAATCTAGCACTATGCCATCTTCTACCGCTTGTTTATATTTATAAGTATGAATATAACTACCAAAAACTTCGACACTAGTGGCTTTTTCGGTTTTTAATAATGGTGTACCAGAAAAACCAATAAAAATTGCCTTAGGTAACCAACGTTTCATTTGCATATTCATTTTACCACCTTGAGTGCGGTGGCATTCATCAACTAATACATAAAAATCACCTTTAATATTTGGCGTTACTCCGCTTAAATCGGTAGTTTCAAATTTATGAATTAATGCACAAAGCAAGTGCGGTGTAGTTGCTTCGAGTTTTGTAATTAAATCGTTTCTTGAAGTTATTCTTGGCGATGGCTCACTAGAAGTTACTAAACCAGCATTACGCATTACGCTTTCGATTTGTGTATCGAGTTCGTTTCTATCGGTTACTATTAAAACACGGGCATTAGGGTTATTAGCTAAAATCCAGCGAGCTAGCATTATCATTAAAATACTTTTACCGCTACCTTGAGTGTGCCAGATAATACCGCCA
>CAKMYR010000157.1 GCA_929200175.1 uncultured Gammaproteobacteria bacterium | reverse complement strand
ATACCAAGATGTCCAGAACATAAAGTTGATTTAATTGCAAAAACTATCTCTCAAATGGTTGATGGCATTTTAGATGTTTATTTTGAGCAAAAAATTATGCTTTTATCTCCGGTTGTTCAAAATCGTAAAGGTAATCATACCAAAATGTTGTCTGAAATTGCTAATCAAGGGTTTTTGCGGGTACGAGTTGATGGTGAGATTATGTATTTAGATGAAATTGAAAACATCGATAATAAAAGTTTTCATACAATAGAAATAGTTATTGATCGCTTTAAAGTTAAAAAAGATATTTACTCTCGTTTATCAGAATCTTTAGAAACAGCCATTAATTTAAGTAATGGCTTAGTTCGTATAGCTCCAATAGATAAAAATTCAAAACAACAAGAAATATTATTTTCATCTAAATTTTCTTGTCCATATTGTGGTTATTCTTTGGAAGAATTAGAGCCAAGATTATTTTCATTTAATAACCCACTAGGTTCTTGCCAAAATTGCTATGGTTTAGGAGTTGAAGATATATTTGATGAAGATAAAATAATTTTTGATTCTGAGCTTAGTATCGAAGAAGGTGCTATTTATGGTTGTAATAAATCAAATACTTATTTTAATCAAATACTAAAATTAACAGGAAAGCATTATGGTTTTAGTGTTGATACCCCTTATAAAAAACTTAGTGAAAAACACAAAAAAATCATACTTTACGGTAGCGGTAAAGAGAAAATTGATTTTTCTAAGATAAAATGGATTAACAAAAAAAGAACTTTTGAAGGCGTTATACCTAGAATGAAAAGACGTTATCAAGAAACTGACGTTAATGCTGTTAGAGAAGAATTATCACATTATATAGTTAGTAAAAATTGTACAAGCTGTAATGGTAGCAGATTAAATCAATCAGCTATGAATGTTTTTGTCGATAATTATAATATAGTAAGCATTGTTGAGATGTCTATTGAGGATTGTTACGATTTTTTTGTAAATTTAAAATTATCTGGAACTCGAGGTCAAATTTCTGAAAAAATTCTTAAAGAAATTGTAAAACGGTTGGAGTTTTTGATAAATATTGGATTAAAGTATTTAAATTTAGATCGTAAATCTAATACATTATCTGGAGGCGAAGCTCAGCGTATTCGTTTAGCTAGTCAAATTGGAGCTGGATTAGTAGGTGTATTATATGTCCTAGATGAGCCTTCTATTGGTCTTCACCAAAGAGATAATAGTAAATTAATTAAAACCTTAATTCATTTAAGTAGTATTGGAAATACTGTAATTGTAGTAGAACATGATGAAGAAATAATTAGAAAATCTGATTATGTAATTGATATAGGTCCTAATGCCGGTATATATGGAGGTGAAATTGTTGCTAAAGGCACCCCAGCGGAGCTAATTAATAATTATAAATCATTAACAGCTGATTATATTAGTGGCAGAAAAAGTATAGACATACCTAAAAAAAGAAATAAAACTAGACGCTGGTTAAAGATTCAAGGAGTACATGGCAATAATCTTAATTATGTTGATCTTGCTATTCCTGTAGGGTTATTGACTTGTGTAACTGGGGTATCTGGATCTGGAAAATCTACATTAGTAAATGATACTTTGTATTCTATAGCAGCTAGAGAGTTTAATAACGCAAAAATAATATCAGCGCCTTATAAGTCAGTGAAAGGACTTAATCACTTTAATAAAGTAATAAACATTAATCAGTCCCCAATTGGTAGAACTCCAAGATCAAATCCTACTACTTATACTGGATTATTTTCTTTAATTAGGGATTTATTTTCACAAACATTAGAAGCAAGATCTAGAGCTTATAAAGCTGGAAGATTTAGTTTTAATGTTAGAGGTGGACGTTGTGAAGCCTGTAAAGGAGGTGGCGTAATTAAAGTGGAAATGCATTTTTTATCAGATATTTATGTTTCTTGTGATGTTTGTAACGGCAAGAGATACAATAATGAGACTCTACAGATTTTATACAAAGGAAAAAATATTTATGAAGTACTAGAAATGACTGTTGATAAGGCATTAGAGTTTTTTAATTCTATACCACAAATAAAGAAAAAATTACAAACATTAAAAGATGTTGGCTTATCGTATATTAATTTAGGGCAAAATTCTGTTACTTTATCTGGAGGCGAGGCTCAAAGAATTAAATTAGCTAAAGAATTATCTAAATCTGATACTGGTCAAACCCTGTATATTATGGATGAGCCTACTACTGGATTACATTTTCATGATATTAAACAATTATTAGAAGCTATTAATAATTTACTTTCTCGTAATAATACTATTGTAATTATTGAGCATAATTTAGATGTTATTAAAACAGCAGATTGGATTGTTGATTTAGGTCCTGAAGGTGGAGACAAAGGCGGAGAAATTATTGCTTTTGGTACACCAGAAGATGTAATCAAAATAAAAAAATCATATACTGGAAAGTACTTAAAGAAAATTTTGGATAAAAATTAAAACTCTAACTTTTTAAGTTTATATTTAATATCTGGAGTTATTATTAAAACTGGTAAGTATTCTTTATCTTTAGCAAAAAAAGCTGCTAGTTTATCCGGTTTTTCATAATCAATTATTTTTATTAATTCTGGATCTTTACTTGGTGCTTGTTTATAGTGATGATGTTTTATATATTTGCCGTTATTAACTTCAAAGTGAAAATCTTCTTGTTTAGGATTTTTCTTTAGCATATTGGCAATTGATAAAAAAATCGAAAGCGGATCTATAGTATTTTTTTCTAAATTTATATCTATGTTTTTTTTAATTTTTTTAC
>CAKMYR010000156.1:1956-2797 GCA_929200175.1 uncultured Gammaproteobacteria bacterium | reverse complement strand
AAAAATATAGAACCACACCCTTCAGAGCTGGATAGTATTAAGATTGCTATTAAAAATGCGAGGGCAAATGGATTATATTAAATATGTTAAACATCTCAGCAGTATTAGAAAGCTTTTAGAGAAAAACAAGTTAAATCTTACAAATTTAGATTCAGTTATTTCAGCAATCAAAACACATAAAGATTTGAAATATAAAGTAAACTCCAACCCGATAAAGCTTAAAGGTAAATTCCCTAAAAGGCTTTCCCACACAAGTGTTAAAACACTAGAGTTAACATTTAATTTAAATCTTCATGGTACATTTCAAAATGCAATAGCTGGAAAAGATCCTTTTTCATTATATGAGTTAAATATTGTAATTTTTGGTCCAAGTAAGTTATCAGATAATAGGTTAGTGAATGCAATACACCTTGATAGGCATGACGGTACCCAGTCAAATACTGCCCACCCATATTATCATTTTCAATTTGGTGGAAATAAGTTAAAAAGCAGTATTCAAAATTATGGACAGGTTTTAATTTTAGACTCTCCAAGAATAATGTATCACCCCATGGATCTTATTTTAACTATGGATTTTATTGTTTCAAATTTTTTGCCAGAAACTTGGAAAAAATTAAAAAGAGAGCCTGTATATATCAGCACTCTAAAAGAAATGCAAAAATTGTTTTTAGAGCCATATTTTAGATCGCTTGTTAATTTCTTTGACAATACTCCAAATCAATGGAACCATAATGAGCTTTGTCCTTACTTAGTTAAGCGCAATATATGAATCAAAAAATTTTTAATTATCTAAAAAATTATACTCAAGAAGTCTTTCCAATGGATAGACTTCTCGTTTCAT
>CAKMYR010000156.1:0-1946 GCA_929200175.1 uncultured Gammaproteobacteria bacterium | reverse complement strand
ACAAATCGAGATAAAAAAAAACAAAGAAATTTTAAAACTACTTATAAACAAACATGATAAAAAAGAATATCAATCTCTTAATGAGTTTATTGACTTAATAAGCAAAGTTGATAGAAATTTTGATTATGAAGATCTTTTGGAATTATTCGAATTTGTTATTTCGCCATCTGACAGGATTGTAAATGGCGCTATTTACACCCCAAAAGATATAAGAGAATATATAACTAATCAATGTTTCTCAGATTATAAAAAAGATATATCGTGTGCTAAGATAGCAGATATATCATGTGGTTGTGGTGGATTTTTGATTGACGCTACCAATATCTTAAAACAGCAAACGTCCAAAACATATAAAGAAATATTTGCAAATAATATATTTGGTATAGATATACAAAAATATAGCATAGATAGGGCAAAAATATTATTGTCATTATTAGCAATAAACAACGGTGAAGATGAAAAAATATTTGAGTTTAACTTATTTGACACTGATTCATTAGAATTTGATTGGAGGCAGGAAAACAAAGTCATAAATAAAAACGATGGTTTTGATATTATTTTAGGAAACCCTCCTTATGTATGCTCAAGAAACATGGACACAAAAACAAAAAGCTTAATGCCAAAGTGGAAAACCTGTGTGACAGGACACCCTGATTTGTATATTCCTTTTTTTGAAATGGGTTATGGGAATTTAAACCAAGATGGGGTTTTGGGATATATCACGGTTAATTCCTTTATCAAGAGTATGAACGGCAGGGCTTTAAGGAGTTTTTTTAAAAAAGAAAAAGTAGATTTAAGCATTATAGATTTTGGAGATGAGCAAATATTTAGATCACGAAAAACCTATACCTGTATATGCTTTATATCAAAGATAAGATCAGATTCTATTAAATATAAATCACTCAAAAGAACTAACCTAATAGCAAATCTTCAGTACGAGAAACATTTGTATTCTGAAATTGAACACGAAAATGGGTGGTATGTAAAAAATAGAAACATTGTTGAGAAAATAGAAAATACAGGCATTCCATTTGGGGAAATTCACACAACGAGAAGTGGCATTGCAACTCTTAAAAACAGCGTTTATATATTTAAACCAATAAAAGAAACAAGCAAATATTATTTTTTAAACCAAGACATTATGATTGAAAAGAATATTTGCAAGGATGTTGTAAATTCTAATTTATTGGTAAAAAATAACCAAATTGGTGATTTTATTGAAAAAATTATTTTTCCTTATGGTTATGATTTAAATAATCAAACTTATGTAATTACTGAAGACGAGATACAAAAAAAATATCCATGTGCTTATAACTACCTTTTAAAGAATAAGGCTGTATTGGCGACAAGAGATAAGGGAAAAGGAAAAGATTATGAGTATTGGTATGCTTTTGGAAGAAACCAATCACTCGAGCAAACGAAATATAAGCTTTTATTCCCTCAATTAGCCAAGAAAAACTTCCAAAGCTATATCTCTAATGATAATAACCTATATTTCTATAACGGTATGGCTGTTTTGTCAAATAATCTAGAGGAACTGCAAATCTTGCAAAAGATATTTTTAACAGATATTTTTTGGGATTATGTTACAAATGTTAGCAAACCTTATGCAGCTGAATATTTTTCACTTGGCAGGAATTATATAAAAAAATTTGGTATGTGCAAATTGACTGCTACAGAAATTGAATATTTAAAAAATGAAGAAAATATTGATAGATTAAACCATATTTTTCATGAAAAATATGTTTAGTTACAACCCTGATAGTTACCAACATAATCATCATATTATCAGTTTTTTTGAATAAACAAACCTTCTCTAAATCCATTAACACAAAAATGATTGAGGGAGAAGAATGATTTACCTCTAAGACGCTTTGAGAAATAATATTTAGGAGCGAAACATAACTCATTTTTTATTTGCATTTTACTATTTAACTTAGTTATTA
>CAKMYR010000155.1 GCA_929200175.1 uncultured Gammaproteobacteria bacterium | reverse complement strand
ATTTATTTAATCGCTTATTAACTAGTGAAGAATATGTAAAATATTTAGCTGCTACAAAACCATATTTTTGTTTAGAACTTATCAGTAATAAGTTGAATTCTAATTTTTTAAAACTTTTTATAACTGCTCTTATTAGAGATAAACATAGTATCTATTATTATGAATTAAACAACTCTTTTAATTCCGCTAATACAACTGGCAAACTACTAAATTACTTTTTTAATAATATAAAGACATCAGAAAAAGAAATAGATAAAGATCAAACAATTTATCGACTTGTAGGCGAAGAAGTAATTTATCAATTAGAAAAAAACCAACAACTAATAACTAAATATAACCAAAAACTAGAAAGAGATGTGGACACAGAAGAAAATAAATGCCCAATTTATATTTCACTACAATTTTTTAAACTTTTAATTGAAAACTATGTATCTCAAGAAATTAAAGTTAGTTTATATGTTTCAGACTATTTCACATGGTTTGTTAAAAAAATCATAGTACAAATTCCCGATAATGAAAATAAAGATAATGAGAAATATAATCATCACAGCCTTTATGCTACAACTTATTTTCATGAATTAATAAATGAGATTATTAGCTTGTTAAAAAATTTTCTTAGCAAAGATTATACAAAAAATGAAAATACACTTGTTATAAATGACGATACTATTAAAAATATTTTTTCAGAATTAGGTCAAATTCTATTTGAAATAATACAACAAGATAAAATTGCTGAAAATTTTAAAATAAGCATTGTAGACAAGATAATATGGTTAATTAGAGATAATCAGAATAAAGAATCTATTATAAATACTGAAACAATAGATATTATATTAAATAAGGGTACTATTAAAAAAAATAACAATCCTCATTATAAACAAGATAATAATTACATTAAAGAATTTAAAAAATTATATACAGAAACAAAGAATGTAATTATCTTAGAAATTGAAAATGATGATTTTCATCTAGATAAACAAATAGACAAATTATTAAAAGAAAAATAAACTAGATAACAAGTTAAATTCAAACTACTACATCTAATAACACCACCAATTTTTACATGGCAGTGTTAGATTAAATTTAAACTACTACAACTAATTACCACTAAACAACCTTACTAACTGAGAGAAATTTGTTGGTGAGTATTTAGTATAGTCTTCTTGTTTTACATAAAGAGCCGTATAGGTAATATTATGTTGTAATTTATTTATATCGTGGCACCATTGAATTAGTCTTTCTCTTTTGGCAGTGTCGTCTATATATTCACCGCCTTTAGTTTCTACTATATAAATTTCTTTGTTATTAACCTTTACAATAAAATCTGGATAATAATCTCTAATATTGCCAGCTGTATCTTGATAATCTACTTTAAAATGTACTGCCCAATAATTTTTAGCATAAGCAATTATATCATCACAACGTTCAAGAAAATCAGCAAATTGTAATTCAAAATGACTATCGCCTACTATTTTATTAAATACACTTTTTTTAGGCACAATATAGTCTTGATCTTTCATAGTAAAAGTTCTAGTATCACTAACTTTAATATTATTCTTTATTTCAGCTGTGCTGTTATCACTAATAGTTATAGCATTAATTGCTTGTTTAAAAGTTTCTATTATTGTTTTCGATGCTTCAAGTTCAGCTAAATTACGTATAGTGTTCGTATCTTCTAAACTAACCTGCTGGTTAAATAAATAATTACTAATAAAATCTTTAACTTTATTATATATAATATTATAACCGCCAACTAATTTTAGTTGCTTTTTTATTTCATCAGCAAAATGTTTAATAACATAGCGATAGTCAGCAGTAATATTAGTATCAAGCTCGGTTATATGAGTTATTTCTCCAGAAGTAATATGCTTAAAAACAATATTTTTTTTATCTTCCGCAGAAAACTCTTTTATAGGTAATTTTTTATGATTAAAACTAGCAAGATCAAGTTGTTCTAACTTATCGTATTCACGGTAAATTTTGGCATTAAGCACAGGTATTTCAATATCTAAAGCGGTAATATCTTTGTTTATATTTGTGTAATCTACCTCAATAATCAGCGGTACTTTTGCTTCACTATCGCCACCCATTGCAGTAGTTTCTAATAATACACCCTCTTCTTTAATAGATTCCACAAACTCCATAAAAGCATTAGTACCAACTACACTTACCTTTTCATTGGCATTTTCTGCAAAGTACATTCGTCTTAAACCGCGACCTAGAGTTTGCTCGGGGAGAATATTACTCTTAGATTTATAAGCACGCAAACCAACAATAGTAGTAACATTTTTTACATCCCAACCTTCTTTAAGCATTAATACCGAAACTATGGCTTTATATGGGTTATCTATATTATCAACTTCATTGGCTGCTTGTCGCAATTGTTGTAATTCTTCCGCTTTTTTACCACTACTAGCTTCAGTAATTTCACCATTATTTTTAGTATGAATAGTTAATACTGCATTTTTCAGTTCTGGATAATGTGCTTGTAAATATTCTGCTACTTCATCACAATTTTTAGTATCATCAGTCATTATAAATAGCACTGCTTTTTTATTTAGTTTTTGATGTTCAGCATATGCTTTTTGCCATTCTAAAAAACCAAGGTGCAAGTAATCTTTGTATTTTTCAGTAAATTTAGCACTAATATGTTCGGTCAAATTATCACGGCTTGCAACATCGGGAATTAGCGGATGCTTAACTACATCCTGATATATTGCTTCTACTAATGGGTAATCAGCAATAGTTTGCACAAAAATTGTACCATTATTATGCTTAGGAGTTGCAGTTACATCAATTTGCAATGATAGAGCTTTACCTTTCATTATTAGTTTATTATTAATATCT
>CAKMYR010000154.1 GCA_929200175.1 uncultured Gammaproteobacteria bacterium | reverse complement strand
ATCTTATACTCATATTATTCGCTCTATTGTAAATGAGCCTAATGTTATTTTTGATGATATTATGAAAACTGACGAGATTATTGAACGAGCCGCAAGCGTATCTAAAAATTATGATGAATTAATTAGGTTAACTCAATTGTATCTATTAAAAGATAAAAATGATAAATCATTTAATATGCACAAGTTAAAAAAACAACTTTATCTTACTATTATGTCAGTAAATATTCTAGAAGCTATTCGTTTTTATGTATCTTTTGCTTGCTCTTTTGCTTTTGCTGAAAGAAAATTAATGGAAGGTAATGCTAAAATTATTAAAATGATAGCTAGAGATGAGGCTTTACATTTAGCCAGCACTCAACATATTTTAAAACTATTTATAGAAGGCAAAGATGATTTAGAAATGCAAGAAATAGCTATAAAATATGAAAATGAAGTAATAGAAATGTTTCATCAAGCTTGTAATCAAGAAAAAACATGGGCTGAATATTTATTTCGTGACGGTTCAATGATAGGTTTAAATGCTGATATTTTAAAACAATATTTAGAATATATTACTAATATTCGTATGCGCGCTTTAGGCTTAAAGCCTATATTTAAAGATAGATCAAATCCTTTGCCTTGGATTAATCATTGGCTAGAATCTGATAATGTACAAGTTGCACCTCAAGAAACAGAAATTACTTCTTATTTAGTAAGTGCTATTGATAATACTATAAAAGATAATGATTTTGATAATTTTAAACTTTAGCTTAATAAATGTTTAAGATAGATGTTGAAAATATTAAAGGAAAAACTCAATCATTATACGTATATGGCGATAAAACAATTTTAGATGAGCTTGAATTAAATAATATTTTTCTTGATTATTCCTGTAGGCAAGGACATTGTGGACATTGTATATTGTCATTACTTAGCGGATCTGTGCAACATAAAGATTGTTTAATTTCACTTAGTAAAGGAGAAATATTAGCTTGTCGTGCTACTCCAGTTACTGATATAAAAATAACTAATAGGGATTTTAAGAAGCCGTAATTAAATTTTAATTAGCTTTTTTTAATACTTGTGTATTTTTCTTCTAGTTTTTTATAAAATTGTTTTGGGGTTAAATCTGGATTTTTCTCTATAATATTAAAAGCTATTACATTATCTTCTAAATTATTCCAAATTTTAATATAAGAGCCATCTTTATAACCATTTGCTTGCCTAAAAATATTAAGTTGATTTTTAACCACATAGCTTTTATATAAATCTAATAATTCCATGTTTGCATTTGCTAAAGATTGAAAAAAAATATCAATTATTTTATCAATATAATTTTTATCTTTATCTATATTAGCTTTAACTGATATAAAAAGCATTAACTCTAAATTTTTAAGCAAAGATTTGGGATTAAATTCTTTTTTATAATTTTTAAATATATCTTTGTTAAAGTTATTAGTATTTCCTAAGTAAATTGCTTGGCTCATAATAAAATGCCAAATATCTACTAGTTCAACTTTTATATTATCCCAGTCAGGTTCTTGATTAATATTTTTCCAATGCTTCCAATTAAGTGAATCAATTGCCTCACATGTTTCCATATAAATACAACGATACCATGATATTTCTACACCTTCTTTAGTGATGCCCTTTTCTTTCCAAGATGGACCATTTGTTTTATCATTTAATTGCATTTGTAATGCAAACATTTCTTTAATATAATTCATTTTTAATTACTAAATTAATGATGATTAAAATATAAAACCGTCATAGATTTAATCCTCAAAACCGTCTAAACGCTCATAAGATAATGCGCCAGAAGGACATTTTTTAACAATAATAATAATTTCCTCTACTGGCGCTCCACTTAAATCAATAGACTTATTACCATTACTAAAAACTGAATTTAATTCTTTAAAGCAATATTTAGAATTGATGCATTTACTGCTGTCAAAACTAACTTTAATTTGTTGATTGTTATAACTATATTTTTTCGCTTCCATATTACAAATCAAGTAAAAATAATATTATAGACTGTTAAAATTTAATTAAATATTAATTTAAATCTTAGCTTAATTTTAGTATTAAAAAATATTTTTCATTTATTAAGAATAATTGTAAAATTATTAGTCATGATTAAAAACAATTCTTCTAGTAGTATTTTTAATTTTCCTTGCTATTATTCTATTAAGATTTTTGGTAAAGACTGCAAAGAATTAAATACTGCTATTTATGATATTATTGAGCCTTATGCAGGTAAATTAAACCTAAATCAAATCAGCACAAGAACTAGCACTAAAGGTAATTATATTTCTTATACTGTTAAAATAATGGCTACTAGTAGATCTCAAATTGACACAATTAATAAAGAACTACAAAAAAATCCTTTAATTGCCTATGTGTTATAAATGAATATAATTAATTTAGGTATCCAAGATTATTTAAAAACTTTAGATAACATGAAAAAATTTACAGCTAACCGCGATAAAAATACTAAAGATGAGCTTTGGATAGTAGAACACAAAAGTGTATTTACTCAAGGAATAACAAGTAAGCCAGAACATATTTTAACAACAAGTGATATTCCTATTATAAATACTGATCGTGGAGGGCAAATCACTTACCATTCTTTAGGACAATTAATAATTTATTGTCTTATAGATCTTAAAAGATTAGGAATTAGTGTTAAAAAAATTATTGAGTTACTTCAAATTTCAATTATTAAACTACTTAAAAAATATGATATAGAAGCGCATTTGAAAGATAAAGCTCCTGGAGTATATATTAATAACGCAAAAATAGCCGCTCTAGGGCTTAAAATTAAAAATGGTTGTACTTATCATGGACTTAGTTTAAATGTTAACATGGAT
>CAKMYR010000153.1 GCA_929200175.1 uncultured Gammaproteobacteria bacterium | reverse complement strand
AAATTCCCCTTTAGGTGGTTGTTCTATGTGTGATAAATCCACATTATAAGTAGATTCATTTTGTTTTTTTATATCCAGTAAAATATCATCTTGGTACAAATCAAACATTTGTACTTTTAATATTTTCTTTAGCTTAGGAATATCACAAGCGTGGGTTGCAATACAATCATGTTGTGTTAAAACATTAAAATTAGATATCAATTCAGTAGCTTTATTTACAGACAAAACTAAATGTGTAGCATCTAGGCAGTGCGTAAGGTTTGCTAATACGCTTGTTTTTTGTTTACGTTTATCTATCCTTGAGTAATCACAATTGTATAAGTGTATAGATTTTTTTTCCTTAAAAGGTATTTTAATATCAATTGTATAGTGTTTATTTTTATAGTGTGATTGTTTGAATTGAAATCCTGTTCTAGCTGTATAAATAAAGGGTTTTTCAGTAGCAGAAATAATTTTATTTAGATATTTTTTTAGTTTATCGTAAGATTTATTATTATTTTTTAATACCTTTTTTATTTTTTTAGCTAGATACCACGATAAGCTATGTAATGATACACCAGTAAAATATTCTATTTTGTTTAGATTAGATGTTATATCATTATAAATGCTTTCTTCAAAGCTTTTGTGTGTTGCATTATAAGTTTCTGTCATTACAGGTTTTTTTATTATAGCTCTTGTAATGCCGTATTTTAGCCATTTTTTAGCTAGTAATTTATCAGTAGGTTTTTCTATCTGAACAATCGTTCCATCTTCATTTTGCCTATTTTCATAAGTAAAAAAAGGTAAATCTTCATTATTGAAATCTATTTCTATTAGCTTAATAACATGTTTTAATATGTAATCATAATAATCATGTATTGTGTTATTGGTTAAATTAACTTGTTTAGCCAATTGCTTATCTTGCATTAGCATCGCTAAGTGCTGCGAACCGCTACAAGTGGCATCTATTGATATTGGTAAATGTGAAATATGATTAATACCATTAGTTTTATATCCCTGATATTCTATACACCAAGCCAAAAATTGAAACGGCTTTTTAGCTTCAGTCCAGTATTTATTATCATATGGATTATTGGCACTAGCTAGAATATATTGTTCATTAGCACTAATAAAAAATAATCTTTCTTCATAATCTTGTTTATCTAATCCATATAAATTAGCACCATAGATTAAAAACGATTTTATACCTGATTTAGTACTTAATTTTTTGCCTTTATAAAATAATAATAATGCTTTTATAGGGTCGTTATTCATTTGTGATAATTCCCCAGTAGTGTATATTCTACCCCTAAAATCTGCATAAGCTGTATTGTAAAAAGACTTATTCAAATGATCTTTAGCTAGTTTTAATGCTCTATGTAGTTTTAAATAATTAGAATTGTGTTTCTCTATTAGTTTTTGTTTTAAGATATATTTTTCAGCTTCTGTCTTACTAGGCTTATTATTTTTAAATATAGATTTATCATAAGTTTTATTAGTTATTAGTTCATAGTCTGGTAATCCTCCTAGTGTAGAATTACTATTAATTAATTGATTTATTACATCATATACAGGTAGATTTATTTTTAATTTGATAGCTTGTAATTTATTAATAGCATTATAATATTGTTGCATATCTATTATATTATTTATATTGTGGCTATGTTGTTTATCCCTAACTATTTTTACTAGTTTATATTTATTGCTAATATCAGTTAAGAAACCGCCTTTTTTACCTTGTTGCCAATCTCTTGGCTTGCATATCATTGGTTGATTAGATGTTCCGAAGAAGTTATATGTTGTTTTTACTTTATCAATAAATTGCTTAACATTATCTTTTAGAGTTAAGTTATAAGCACTCTTTTTGCTGTTTTTAACTTGTAGTAATTTTTTAGTAAAGTACCTAGATGTTTCTAGTAGCCATGTTAGTAAAATACCGCCAATATTAATACTTAAATTAGTTATATTGTTTATTGTATAGTTTAATGTGCCGTATTTGTCTGTTTTAATATACTTTGCTTGTCTACTTTTAACTAGTTTAGTTTTATTATGTTTATGTTTTAAATATTTATTATTAGAAATAATATCTTTATTTGTTTGTTTGTTCTTTGTTACCTTATCTATTTCTATAGCTATATATTGTGTTACTACATCATTACCTAATTTACGTGCTGTATCTGTATAAGTTTGTGGATATGTAGCACAAGCAGTGGCTCTTTTTAGTGTTGTATAAGCTAAGTAGGTTGGTTCTAATGATGTTATTATATCTAATGATTTATAATATATTGATAGTTTTGAGGGTTCTCTTTCATCTAATGATATTAATATTGGTTTAATATAATCAGCTAACCTTGTTATTTCTTCTCTAATTATAAAATTACCATGTGTAGTACAGTGTTCAAGGTTTTGTTTTATTAGTTTGTATTGTTTATAAGGTTGTATTTCCTGTAAATGTGCTTTTAATTCTTTTTCTTTTTCTAGTTGTAATTGTTCTAACGTGTCCATGTTATCATTTCCTGTTGTTCCCTCCCTCCCAATCCTTGTTTAAAAAAGAAAAACTATATATGTGAAATATAAGTATAAATTAAATATTAACTCTATATAGTCGGTTTTTAAACGACACTAGAAGACTAAAGCCGTATGTTAAAATATTATCATAGGTAAAAAATAAGATCAAAAAATAATTATTGTTGTGTTCTTCTGGATAAGGTAAGGTAGTGTTAAAAATAGTTGTAGTTAGACTAATAACACCACCATCGTTATGTGGTAGGCTGTAGGCATGATTATATCGTTATTCTAGTAGTGTTATAATGATAAAATAACACCACCTTTAATAATTAAATATCTATATTTTCGTATACATCAAAAATAGTTTCTTGAGTGATTCC
>CAKMYR010000152.1 GCA_929200175.1 uncultured Gammaproteobacteria bacterium | reverse complement strand
AAAAAACTCCCCCCAAATAAGTTTTTTAGAAAATTGCCGCCTTACACTCTTCAGCTGTAAGTGATATGGCCGAAGCTTTAAGATTAATTTTAGTCGAGGTTCCCATTAAGCGTTTGAAACCTGAAGCTACGTTTTCAGGGGATAATAAGGTTTGATCATAAGCACGCTTGCCATATAGTCTATAACCTCGTTTATCAGCATAAATAACTGATGGTAAAGTATCACTACCATCAGATGTTTTATAAAGTTTGACTTTTGATTTATTATATCCTGCTACCGCACTGTTTGTAGTACCTAAATCGATTCCAATATACATTAGACATCTTCCTCTTTACTTAAGATCGCTTTGCCTATGTTGAGTACTTGTTCACCATGCATTACTGTTGGTTCTAGCATTTGGTTAATAATAAGCTCATCATTGTCAGAAAACTCATCTGCATTTACTACAGTTACAGCTAAATTAGGAGTATACTTTTTGCCTTCATAAGAGATAATTTTAAGATTATATTCATCTAAAACTATAGATAATCTACGCTCTGCATTACGATAATTACTTTTTAACCTATTGTGATTATTAAGTGCAGATTCAGCAATTAGGCGTTCGTAAGAACGCAATAAACGCCAATAATCTCTAGCTAGTGTAGCTAGGCTATTCATTATTTTGGTGTTTTCAGTCATATTAATTCTCTTGAAATCTGAAGTTTGTATTCCATGTTTTCATTATTTTTTGAGCGTCTAGTTCTAGTTCAGCTTTTTTCTCTAGTAGTTCTTTTTTAACTGCATTTAAATCACTTTCTCTATATCTGTATGAACTGCAACGTGAATTATAATCAGCAACTAAAGCATTATATTTTAAAATAATCTCATTAGTTAAAAGCATTGCATTAGCTGATTTTATAGTGTTATTTCTATATTCATTTTCAGGAAATTGATTTTTAATATAATCCAAGCGTTTTTCTTGAAATTGACAATATCTTATTTCTTCTTTGCTAAGTTTATGGTTTTTACCAACTAGCGGTTTGGTCTCTATTTGATTTTTAGCTGTTGTATATAAATTATTTGAATTATCATTATACGATGGATCGTAGGAATTAGAATAAGATGATGAACTATTAGAATATCCAGAAGAGTAAGATCTTGAAGTTTTATTTAGATTAGTATCACGAGATAAATCTGTATAACTTAATATAATTAAAGATAGTACAATTACTGTAAAACCAATTATGGTTTTCATCGGGCCAAACTTTCGTGCCCCCCATATTAAAATATGTGCTACAATAAATCCTAAGTATGGGATTATTGAAATAGCTTTAATAATGGGGGTTAAAATATTAAAAAATATATCTTCTTTTTTATTTTTTATTAGATCTTCAAGAGTTTGTATATCTTTTTTATTTTGTGCGGCAACTGAAGGTAGTTTTGCAAAAATTCTTCCAAGAGCCTGAGCAAGTTTTAAAGCAAGTTGGTAACTTTTCTTTTCATTTGCTAGCCACAAATAAACGTCTCTCATATCATGATATAAATCTTTAGCACTTTTTTTATCAAGTCCTTTAGCATGATAAATTAATTGAAGCGGTAGACTATACTCTTGCCAGTCTTCCAATTTAGATATAATTTTTTCTATAAACTTCTTATTTGAATCACCTAGTTTTATTTTTTTACCTAAATTTACAATTACATCTTCATAAAGTTTAAGTCCCGGTAGAATCCAAGCATAGTATTTTTCACCTACTTCATCGATAAATGACTTAATTTCTTTTATTTTGATATATTTTTCAACAATCTGTGTAAATACTTTGCCTGGGTGCTTTGTAGAGGAGATATAAACTAAAACAGCTTCTGCATGCGTAGCAGTAATTGCTGGAAATAACTCGCTGATTAATGATTGCTCGACTAGCGGAAAACCAGCAATAGTTCTATTAGCATTGATATGTTTTAATATTGTACTTATAGTAAACTCTTGTTGTGATTTAAACAGATAATCTATATGCTGTTTTGTAGCTTGTTTTTCTGTACATAAGAAAGAAGCAATATTTGCTTTAGATAGACCATCTAATGTGGAAATAATATCTTTAAGTGCATGGTAGTTTTTATCTCTAATAAATGTAGCAATTTCATTTGCTTTTGAGGAATTAACATTTATTAGCCAAGATAATTCAGCTTTTAATCTTGTTTTTGAAGTCATAAGGTTTTTTTGAGCAATCAGCAGATCGTGTTCATCTATCTCACCATCATACATTTTTTCTTCAAATTGTTCGGCAATAACTGCTTTATTGTCAGTTGGTGTTAATTCTAGCAGTACAAATGGATTTTGATTAAAATTCATTGCTTCCTATTCCTGTAAATTTTAAATAACAAAGGGCGCAAGTTATTTTTGTATAATAGCATATAATAGTGAAATAGAATTTTTATCAGCTGAATCTCAATTGCTCAAGTAAAGCTAAAATGAAATTCTATGTTTGTGGCAAGTTTTTAAGGTTTGAAAAAATATCCCTGCATTTGCACCTATCATATGCAGGTACCACCACTTACTTTTTTATATTTTTTCATATGATTGCGAATATCGGTCATGACTCTAAATAGTTAATATGTTATAGTTTTCTGTTTTAGTATACTCTTGTCTTTTTTGTAAAATACTAATTCAGTTAGAAAAACATTCTACGGGGTATACAGTGTGTCAAAGGTATAGATATTTAGACTATAAAAAAACAATTCAGTGATTATAAACTAGAAAGTTTTTTTTCAAATATTGGTTAAAAACAGATAATGATATTTCTAAAACATTTCAGAGTCTGTTAATTGCTCTTATAGATAATTAAATTATTTAAAGATATATTATTCAGGAATTTTTATTATATGTTTGCGTCT
>CAKMYR010000151.1 GCA_929200175.1 uncultured Gammaproteobacteria bacterium | reverse complement strand
TTATCCCTGGACATGGCGGGATTTTAGATAGAATAGATAGTTTACTTGCAGCTATCCCGGTATTTTTTATAGGCTTATCTTTATTATGAAAAATATAACTATTCTCGGCGCAACAGGTTCTATCGGTACAAGCACATTAGCTGTTATTGATTTACACCCTAATAGCTTTAAAGTTTTTGCTATAAGTGCTAATAAAAGCTGGCAACAAATGCTTAAATTGTGCATTAAATATCAACCAGAATATGCTGTAATGGCTAATGAAAATGCAGCGTCAAAACTACAAAAAGCATTAACTAATGACACAAAAATTTTAAGTGGGGCAAAATCATTAAACTATATTGCAGCTCATAAAAAAACAGACTATGTAATGGCTGCAATTGTTGGTGTTGCAGGAATCCATTCAGTTTTAATGGCGGCAGAAAGTGGCAAAAGAATAATGCTTGCCAACAAAGAGTCATTAATTTTAGCTGGCAATATATTACTTGAGTCAATTATAAAAAATAACTCTCAATTAATACCTGTTGACTCTGAGCATTGTGCGATTATGCAATGCATCCAAAATTCTAAATCCAAACTGCAAAAAGTACAACTAACAGCAAGCGGAGGTCCATTTTTAAATACCCCTATATCAAAACTAAAGTCTGTTAGCATTAAAGATGCTTGCAATCATCCTAATTGGAGCATGGGGCATAAAATATCCATTGATTCCGCCACTATGATTAATAAAGGATTAGAAGTAATTGAGGCTCATTATTTATTTAATCTTAAGCCAGAGCAAATAGAAGTAGTTATCCATCCTAAGAGTATTATCCATTCATTAGTTTATTATAAAGATGGCTCTGTATTATCTCAGCTTAGCAATCCTGATATGCGTTGCGCTATTTCTTACTCTATGGCTTACCCAAATCGTATTAAATCTGGAGTAAAAACTCTTGATTTAATAAAACATTCTCCGCTTGAATTTTATAAGCCAGATTATAAGAAATTTCCTTGCTTAGAGTTAGCTTTTGAGTCTTTAAAACAAGGAGTTAGCGCTATAGGAGCGATAAATGCAGCTAATGAAATTGCAGTAGCTGCCTTTATGCAAGGCAAAATAAAATTTTTAGACATAGCCAAAGTTATAGAAAAAACTTTAGCATCTACAAAAAGAGCCGAATTAAATAATTTAGCTTCTGTTATTGCTAATAATGAAACAGCAAGACAAGTTGCGTCTTTAATTATAAAACAATGTAGTTACAATTAAAACTAATGGAAATGCCTCTAGCAAAATCAATAGGTCTTAAACTTCAATATCAAGGCAAAGTTAGAGATATTTATGCTATTGATGATTCTAACATGCTAATAGTCGCTACTGACAGAATAAGCGCATTTGATGTGGTTTTTGATCAATTGATAGCGAAAAAAGGTGTAATTTTAACCTCTGTTTCTAATTTTTGGTTTGATAAAACCAGCCATATTATCCCTAATCATATTATTAAAAAACCCTTAACTAGTATTTTAGCAAGCGACAAAGCCAGCCTCATAAAAGGAAGAGCAGCTATTGTTAAAAAACTAAAACCACTTAAGATTGAAGCTATAGTAAGAGGTTATCTTATCGGTTCTGGCTGGCATGATTATCAAAAAACTGGTACAGTTTGTGGCATTAAATTACCAAAAAATCTAAAACTTGCAGATAAATTGCCCAGCCCTATTTATACTCCATCCACTAAAGCAAAACTAGGATCACATGATATAAATATAAGCCTAGAACAAAGCGCTGATATTGTTGGATCTTCTTTAGCTAACTATATAAAAAAAATTAGTATAAAAATTTATAATTTTGCTTATGAATATGCTTTAAAAAGAGGTGTTATTATAGCTGACACCAAACTTGAATTTGGTCTTGATGAGAATAATCAGTTAATATTAATAGATGAAATTTTAACCCCAGACTCATCTCGTTTTTGGGAAAAAAATGACTATAAAGCTGGCGTCAGCCCTAAAAGTTTTGACAAACAAATAATTCGTGATTATTTACAAACCACAAAATGGGATAAATCACCTCCGCCGCCCGAATTACCCTATAAAATTATTGAAAAAACTAAAAAAAGATACCAGCAACTATCTGATATGTTACAAATTAAATAAATATATTTTATCTAAATGCAACTAGAAGGCTTAATTAGCAAAATGCAAACCGAACTTATAAAAGGTGTTGCTCACTACAAACTGCCAATTGGAGATAAATTAATAGACATAAACTCTTTAATTGGGGAGAAAATTAGCTTAGAATTTACAGGTGCTATTAATTGTAATAATTGTAATAGAAAAATCAAAAAAAGTTATTTTCAAGGATATTGTTACCCATGTTCTCAAATTTTAGCCTGTTGTGATTTTTGTATTCTAAAACCAGAAACCTGTCATTATCACTTAGGCACTTGTAGAGAGCCAAAGTGGGGACAAGATAATTGCTTCAAGCCTCATATAGTATACTTAGCAAACTCTTCAACAGCCAAAGTTGGTATTACCCGTAAATCTAATATTCCTAGCCGCTGGATTGATCAAGGAGCTATCGATGCCTTGCCTATTTTACAAATTGATAATCGTCTTAAATCAGGACAAATAGAGCTAGAGCTTAAAAAATATATTAATGACAAAACTAACTGGCGCAAAATGCTAAAAAATGAAAATGATGATATTGAATTAACTACTATAAAACAAAAATTAATAGCAAAAATAGAGCATCTAATAATTGAATTAAAAGCTGATATTCTTGACTATAAACCAGTAAAAATTAATTATCCTGTACTAAAATACCCAAGCACAATTAAATCATTAAGTTTTGATAAAACACCAAATATTTCTGGCATATTAAATGGCATTAAAGCCCAATATTTAATT
>CAKMYR010000150.1 GCA_929200175.1 uncultured Gammaproteobacteria bacterium | reverse complement strand
CTATCAACCATATAAAAACGGCTACTGCCTGTGTCTTGGGTGCGCGCATATATCAAAGTAGCGTTTTGGTATTTTTTATTTTCAACGCCGCATCTTGTCTTGCTGGGTAAGTTTTTAATGCGCTTGTAATCCTCTGGATTTTGCGCTCTAAAATTTCTAATCTCTTCTAAAAACGGGATAATTTCATTTTTTTCTGCTTGAATGTTTTCATCAAACATGCCAAAAGTAGCTACCTCTTCTTCGGTTGAATAAATTTGTGAATCTTCGCCTAAGGCGCTATGAAAGGCCTGGAGTTTAATCAGGGCTTTTTTCTCCAAACCAATATCATCATTGATTTGTGCAGTCGGGTAAAAATTATAAACAAAAATATGGCTTGCCATTTGCCCTATGCGGTTAACCCTGCCGATACGCTGCATAAGCTTGGTGGCATTCCAAGGTGTATCATAGTTTATTACCGTATTGGCGCGGTGTAGATTAACGCCCTCTGCCAAAACATCTGTAGTTATAATGATTTGCCAATCGTTTTTTTTATCATTTGACACTATGTTGGCATCAAAATTTTGGCTTATTTTTTGTTTGAGTGTATTGCGATTATCAGCATTAACAGTCAAAAAACTATCTTTATAATCGGTTTTGGCTATTGCTGCCGATACATGGTTCATTGTATCGGTACTTTCGGTAAAAATAATAATTTTCTGCTCTGGGTTGTTTTGCTGGTTTAAAAAATTAGGTAATTGCTCTAAAAACTCGTCAATTTTTGGATCAACACTTATCTTATCCCACTCTGATTTTAGTTGTTTTAGTATTTTGTAATCTTGGTTAACGCCTTTGATAAATTTTGGGTCAATATCATCTGTTGTTGCGATAATAATACTGGGGTCTGTTAAAGATTCGCTTGCCAATAGCTCCATTAGCTCATCTTCTTTATCTTCTAAAACATATTGATTAATATTAATATTTGGCGCAATAATAATTTTATTTTTGTCAATCATTTTAAGCATAACTTCAGAAGACTTAATAAAGCGATTAAGAGTTTGTTTAAATGCGTAAAAACTGCTATCCATTCTTTTTAATAACAAATTTTTCATAATTTTTACTAAGCGCTCAGCGATAAAATCTGCTCGGATATATTTTTGTTTTAACTCTGGCTTTAAATGATGCAAGATGCAGTAGCGAGTGTATAACAAGCCTGTTTTGTCTTGTTTTTTATTGTCGATTTTTTTAATGGTTTCATCATACAAAGCCTCTAACTTCGCTTCTAATTGGTAATAAATTGGTTTGGGTGGCGTGGTTTTAGGGAATATAACACCATGTTCGTCCAAATCCTTTTTATAACGACTATTTTCTAGCAAATCAGTACGTGTTCTTCTAACCATTAATGGGGCAATTACCCTTTCTCTAATTTCTTCATAAAGCCTTGCTGTTTGCTTTCTGGCTTTTTTATTATCAGTAAGATCTAAAATTTCTTGATATTCTTTTTTTACCATATTAAAAAAATTTGCTAAAGGGAAGTCAAGCGTAGAATTATTACCATCTTGGAATAATAAAATTTGATTGTATAAGTCATTAGGGCGATTGTTAAGTGGTGTGGCAGAGACAAGAATAACTTTTTTAGCCTTGCCGCCCTTAGTTTTGGTTTTACAAATAAGCTGTAATTGGTTGTAAGATTCTGCCGTATCGTTGCGAAATTTGTGCGCCTCATCAACAATCACCATGTCGTAATCTTTAGGGCTAGTTATTTTATGTAAACTGCCGTTGGTAAAAATTTTCACCTTGCCTCTGATTTCAAATTTTTTTAATGTATTTTCCCAATTGGGCTCAAGTGCTGGAGGACATATACACAAAATATTAGGGTTATAGTCTCGCTCACTTAAGAATAAAAATTGTCTAGCGATTAAAGTAGCAATCATGGTTTTTCCCAATCCCACCACATCGGAAAGAAAAAACCCATTGTGTTTTTTAAGCATTCCCCAGCCCTCATTAACCGCATCCATTTGGTAAGATAAGCGTTTAAAGTCCTCAGGTAAGTCTTTAATAGAGCTTGGATCAAATTCAATTTCACTGCCAAAATACTCAATTAAAAATTTTAAATATAACTCATAAGGGGTGGTTTTATCTGTTAAGTGTGTTTGTTTGAGGCTGTTGTTCGCAACTGTTGGCAATATATCCACACCTTCTGCCCACAATCTCTCAAACTCATCGGTGGCAAACTTAACATCTTCATAGTCATTAAGTAAAACATTAAATTCGTAATTGGCTATTTTTTGAGTGCCTAAGCCTGCATCCGTTAAATTAGATGAGCCTGTGATCACGCTACTAGCAGCGTGTTCGTTAAAATTATCAGGGCGAAAGATATATATTTTTGCGTGGATTTTTCGGCTGGGGTGTGCTTTTAAACTCACTTTTTTGTTTAACATATCATCAATAAATTGCTTAATCCCCTGTTCGGTTTTCTCATCATAGTTGGCTTGTTGAATGTCTTTAATGAATTTTTCTTGCCATGACTGTCTAGTTTTTGCTTCATCTTCTTGGTAAACCAATCCTAATGAATGCGACTCTTGGGTTAATTTGTCAACATCAATGCCAACTAAAATACGAATTTTTCCCACATCTTCTAATAATGGACGTAGTTTAAAATAGCCTGATGAACGAAAATAACCTACTAAAGCATCAAAGTTGTTGATAGTTTTGTTATTCTCAAAAACGCCTTGTAATTTATTAAAAAGTGTATTTTTTTCTTGATTATTGAAGAATCTCGTTGTCATATAATCCAAAATTATTGACTTTATACAGAAAAAGAAGAGCCGCAGCCGCAGGTTGTTTTGGCGTTAGGGTTTTGAACGATAAAACGAGAGCCTTGCAGGTCTTCAATATAATCAATGGTTGAGCCTTCTAAATATTGATAGCTCATAGGGT
>CAKMYR010000149.1 GCA_929200175.1 uncultured Gammaproteobacteria bacterium | reverse complement strand
CTCTTACTTGTTTACCATCTTGAATATAACCTTGGTAATATTCATCAAAAGTTTTTATTAAGACAATACCAGCAGCATTTTCATCGCCAAATAAAGATAATGATTCATTAGTTGCTTCTTCTAAATTTCTAAAACAAATAATATTACCAAAATTTTTAATACTATTTAAAATACGATTAGTTCTTGAAAAGGCTTGAAGTAATCCGTGCAATCGTAGACTTTTATCAACCCATAAAGTATTTAAAGTAGTTGCATCAAATCCTGTTAAAAACATATTAACCACAATTAATATATCTACTTCTCTGTTTTTTACTCTTTCGCTAACATTTTTATAATAATTTTGAAATTTTTCAGAACTTGTATCATAAGAAGACCCAAACATTTGGTTATAATCATAAATAGCATCATCTAAAAAATCTCTAGAACTTTTATCTAATTTATCGGTATTTTCTGGATTTTCATCACTCATTCCGTCTTGCTCTTCTTCATTTGCTGCAAAACTAAAAATGGTTGCTATTTTAAGTCGCTTATCACTCGGCAAATCTTGCATTTGTCTTTGAAATTCAAGATAATATTTTTTTGCCATCTCAATAGAAGCAACCGCAAAAATACTATTAAAACCTTTTAATCTTCTATCTTTTAATTTATAAAAACTATTTCTTTTAGTTTTTTGATCAAAATGTTTAAGTATGTAAGCAACAATATTGCTTAATCGCTTAGAAGAAGCAAGGGCTTTTTCTCTATCAATATCATTAATTTGTTTATCATCAATATTTTCCTCTTTTTTCATTGTAGAAATATAATCTACTTTAAAAGGCAAAACATTTTTATCATTAATAGCATCAACAATAGTATAAGCATGAAGTTTTTCACCAAAAGCCTGCTCAGTAGTTTTTAAATCTATGTTTCCTGACGATGATGAATTTTTAGAAAAAATTGGGGTTCCAGTAAAGCCAAATAAATAATATTTTTTAAAATTTTTAGTAATAGCTCGGTGCATATCGCCAAACTGCGAACGATGACATTCATCAAAAATCAAAATTACACTTTGATTATAAATATTATGTTGTTTATTTTTCTTAATAAAAATATCTAGTTTTTGAATAGTAGTAATAATAATTTTAGAATCTAGATTTTCTAATTGCTTTTGCAATTTTGCGGTGCTTGTATTACTATTAGCTGCTCCTTTTTCAAATTTATCATATTCTTTCATTGTTTGATAATCTAAATCTTTTCTATCGACTACAAATAAAACTTTATCAATAAAACTTAAATTTTTTGCTAAGGTTGCGGTTTTAAAACTGGTTAGGGTTTTTCCGCTTCCTGTTGTGTGCCAAATATAGCCACCTGCTTCTATTTGTCCATATTTTTTATAATTATTGCTAATCTTTACTTTATCAATTATTTTTTCGGTAGCCACAATTTGATAAGGTCGCATTACTAATAATTCATTATTGCTGGTAAATACACAATATTTGGTAAGAATATTTAAAATACTATGTTTGGCAAAAAAGGTTTTAGCAAAATCAATTAAATCAGTTATCGGTTTATTTTTACAATCTGCCCACCAGTTCGTAAATTCAAAACTATTACTTGATTTTTTGCCTTTATTTTTTGCCCTACCTTTAGCTTCTTTAATATGTTCAAAACGCGTGGTATTACTATAATATTTAGTATGAGTACCATTAGAGATAACAAAAATTTGTACATATTCGAATAAGCCATTATTCGCCCAAAAACTTTCTAGCTGATAACGATTAATTTGATTAAAGGCTTCTTTAATAGCAACACCTCGTTTTTTTAATTCTATATGCACCAAAGGCAGCCCATTTACTAAAATACTTACATCATAACGATTAGCTCTTTTGCCTTTATCAGTAGCGTATTGATTAATCACTTGTAGACGATTATTATGAATATTGTTTTTATCTATCAGGCGAATATTTTTATTAGTTCTATCTTTTTCACAATATAAAACTTTTATATAATCTTCTTGAATAGTGGTTGTTTTTTCTTGTATTCCTTGACTAGTATTAGTAATTTCATTTTTAAAAAAAGTTTGCCATTCATTATCAGTAAATTGATAATCATTTAACTTTTCTAACTGAGTTCGTAAATTACTTATTAAGTCCTTTTCACTTACAATATTTAAATACTGATAATTTTGGGTTTTTAATTGAGCAATAAATTCTTTTTCTAATTGATCTTCACTTTGATAATGCTCGGCTGTTTTTTTTGATGGAATAAATTCAGAAATCACTGTGCTTTGCGGGTTTTGAAGGATTAGGTTTTTTGGGTTTGGCATGGTTTTATTTTTGTATTATTGTTTAATTAAAATAATTTTTTACAGCATTATCAAATTGTTCAATAAAAATTTTCTTTAAATAATAAATATTATTTATCTCATAAAACAAAATGCTGGCTTTTTTGTATTCTGTTATATCTACAATTCTATAAGAAAGCGGTATTGACTGGTAAGCTAAAAGTATCGCATTTGAAAGCATTCTTGCGGTTCTTTTATTTCCATCTTCAAAGGCTTGGATATAAGAAAGTAAAACTAAAGCCAAAAAAGATTTTTCAAAAATTGATTTTTTTTGATTTATCAAATCCAGCATTTTTTCTAAAGCTTCTTTTATTTGAAATTGATTATCAAGTGGCTTATATTTTGTCCCTACAATTCCTACTGCTGATTTTCTAATATTTTTAGCAATAGCTAGTTCTTTGGTTAGCACAGAGTGTATATATTCAATATCACTATATTCTAATTGTAAAAATTTATTGCTATTTTGAATAGATTCATTAAAGGCATCTTTATGATTTAAAATCATTTGTGTTTCTTCTTTTGTTTTTGTCTCGTCTTTTATATTCTCTTTTATTAATGCTTCGGTGTTTAATAATGAATAAGTATTACCTTCAATAGC
>CAKMYR010000148.1 GCA_929200175.1 uncultured Gammaproteobacteria bacterium | reverse complement strand
GATATATCTTTACAATCTTGTAAGTATTGTTCATAACTACCAGCTGTGGCATTTAAATTGACGCCTGTAGTTAATTTCGCCTCAATACTATTTATTTTTTGATTAATTTGTATTTTTATTGTTTGAGCTTTAGCTTTTAATTGAACAACTTCTTCTAGTTTTGCTTGTATATCTTTAGTATCATCACCATTCATACCTAAATTTAAAAATTGCTCATAAGTTGTAATAAACTGATCTAAATCAACAAACATTTCATTTATTTCTGTTTTAGCTTGTTTGATGATTTCAGCTCTATTTTTTTCAATAGCCAAGGCTTTACAGCCTTTATCTGAAAAACAGTTGCTTAACCAACTATTAGCACTGAAATATTCCAATAATCTATGATTTAATAGATGCAAACATTGAAATCCAGTATCGGGTCGATCAAAAGTAGTGTCTATTTTGGTTTTACTAGCTGGTGATGAGCATTTTGCGAATGAATTAGCTACTGTTGCAGTAGAAGATAGCTGCTGAAACAGCTCATTTCCTTTAACTACATATGCACCTTCAGTGCCATTGAAACTACCGCAAACTAGGGTGATATCTTGATTATTGCTATCGTTAAGAGCTTTAAACTGATCGCCTGCTACCATATAAGGTTTATCTGCTTGACGTAAGGTTATTGCTACATGGTCGTTATCACCGCCTTGCTCAAAGATAAAACCACCAACTTTATTTAAAAAATCAGGTTCAAGCATCCACTCTTGATAAGCCTTTGCAACAATAATAGCACCTTGAGGAATATTAGTTGCATCTTGCTGCTGATTAACATAAACCATTTTCCCACTACAAATACCCTCACTGATAAGCCTACCATTGATAATTGGGTTATTTGGTGGCATGCTAGTAAAGTTCATACCACCAGATAATTTCGTGATGGGTCTTACTTGAAATAAATATAAATTGTCATTTTTATCTATACCAAATTCAATATCAACAGGAGCATTAAATATATCTTCTAATCTTCTTGTGTGTTGCATCAATTGTTGTAAAGCTTTTGATGGAATCTCAGTATACTCAAGATTTTCTGTTTTAATTAAGTCATAAACAGGGTTGTCTTCATTATCTTGGTTATTTCGATGGTAACTAATGCTATGAGGTGTTGTCCCTAGTTTGCCCGATATTAATTCTTTATGATTAGGACCAAATTCAATTTTGATATTATCATCAGTCAATGAGTTAGCACTCATAACCACACCACCTGCTGTACATTCTATATAATGATGTAGAGTAAGTGCCATTCCTTGTGGTTCTGTTGACTGACAAACTGCAGGCTGATATTTTGAAGCTAATACACCTAAACAAGTTGTTATTATATCTTTACCTTGATGAATTATAGATTCAAATTTACCCGCTTGGGCATCACCAAAATTATCTTCTTTAACTCCAGAACTTCTAACTATTATTTGTGAATTAGCAGGTAATTTATTAATAAGAGCATCATACTCTTCTCTAATTGTATTAGCTGCTGGCAAGTCTTTAACTATATTATAAAATTGCTCGTTTTTAATAAACTCTTCTATCACACTAATATATTGTTTTTGTTGCGTGGCATCTTCTTTAAAAAAACTTTTAATTGTAGCTAGAATACTAATTAAATTGCATCCGTTAGTATTAGATATTTCAAGATCAGCAAAAAACTTTTTTAGTTGTTCTTCATCTTGATTAATACGGCTAGAAAAAAAGCTTTTTAAAGTTGAAATTTCTATAGGGTGTTCTTCAAATTTGGCTACTAGCGTTGTGGTAATATTGCTACTTTTAGGTACAGGCATGTCTAATCTATCCATCATTGCTAAACAGGCGCCTTTACCACCTACAAACTGTCTATTTGTTTCTAGATCGCTAACTTTATAGCTAGATAGATCTTTGCAATCTGAGGCTGGTTGATCATATAGATAAGATGTGTCATGCGATGTTGTTGTGTTTGCATCATAAATAATCTGTACTACACTATTTGCACTATTTGCACTACCCATGCTATATTTATTTGAAACCGTTACATCGCTCATATATGATTAACTCCCTGTAAATAAACTATAATCCTTGCTAAACCGTTACATTGTACCACATATACGCATCTATTTCAATATACACGTGAAAGTTTAAGATGTAGGTTTTATAGGGAGTCTAGAATTTGAAAATTATCGTTTATTCTTGTGTATATGCACGTGACAGTTGGAAATGAGAGTTTTCAAGGCTAAAGAAAAAGGTTTAATTCAAGGCAAAATACTGCAGGAATGCAAGTGCATTTCAAAGTGTTCTAACGATGAAGTAGACCTTTTTAATTGCCCCGAAGGGCATGCTTCTAAGCTTTTATATTACGTTAGCATTTCTCGATTTAGTCGACACTAAACCTGGGAAACACTGCCTTTTTAATTTATCACAGGTACTTTTTCTTCAATAAGAGTATCTTTTTTATTCTTATCTATAAAAAGGCTGAATATAAAGGTAAATAATTTAGCTATCATAGTAGGTATTATTTTAAATACGAATATAATATTCTCAAATATTTGCATAAATGCTTTTTTAATAATAAGATTTAGACTTACTTTTAATATGGATTTTACTTGTGATTTCTTTAAATAATCAATAATTATTGGATCTTGCTTTAAAGTATCCGAAATACAATCTAATATTTTTGTATCTCTTTTTAATGCTTCTATAATAAAATTGATATCATTTTTCAATGTTGTAGAACATCTGTTAAAATACGTTGTAATACTCGTATCTTTGCTACATTTAAGAATAGCTAACATAATGTCCCTATCATTTGCAAACTTCACGTTTATATACTTACTATTGTATATTCCGCTATAAATAGCGGCTAATACAAATTCTTTATCATCTTGGTATTTATGATTTATGACTTCTAAAGCACATCCATTA
>CAKMYR010000147.1 GCA_929200175.1 uncultured Gammaproteobacteria bacterium | reverse complement strand
ATTAGTAATTCCTTGCAGTAAACCATCGTAACGGGCTAACTCAGAACTTGCATCGTCGCTTAATGTAAATAAGCGTTGATAATCTAGATTTTTAAGTGGTAATGAGTTAAGTTTATACGGTTTCATTAGCAGTATTCTTTTAATAGGTAAGAGGAATAATTTTTCTAAAACTACGCGAGCTAGATGAAAAATAAATTCAGTAAATTTATATAAACAACATTGATTGATGTATTATTTTAATGAAAAAGCATTATTTTTGTGCTGAAAAATTAGATTTTTTTTGTTTAGTATTCTTTATATTGATAAATTTTAAAGCGTTGAACTCACGTTATATTAAGTTAAAATCAGTTTTATAAGTTATAAAGAATAATTAAATTTACTTTTTTATTTAGATAATTTAATATGTGTTCGTGATTTATTTGTAAGGATATAATATGGCAAAAACTTTAAAATTTATAGATTTATTTGCAGGGCTAGGTGGTATAAGAATAGGGTTTGAGCAGGCATGTATTCAAAAAAATCTTAAGCCAAAGTGTGTTTTCACCTCAGAAATTAAAAATCATGCTACAGCTATATATAAATATAATTTTTTTAATCACTGTATTGCAGGCGATATTACAAAAATCCATGAAAATGAAATCCCTGATTTTGATTATTTATTAGCTGGTTTTCCTTGTCAAGCATTTAGCACTGCTGGAAAAAAACATGGTTTTAATGATACAAGAGGAACACTTTTTTTTGATGTGGCACGAATTCTTAAACATAAAAAACCCAGAGGTTTTTTATTAGAAAATGTGGAAGGTTTAGTTACCCATGATCGTAAAAATAAGAAGAGTCCTATAGGCAATACCCTACAGGTTATATTAAATGTTCTTGAAGATATGGGTTATTACGTTTGCTGGAAAGTACTAGATGCCAAAGATTTTGGTATACCACAGACTAGAAAGAGAATTTATATAGCTGGTAGTCTTGATAAAAAATTTAATCTAGATAATTTTGAGAATTTTAGCTCTACCTTCAAGTCGATAAAAGAGGATGGTTTACCTCCATTTGATACTAGATTCACTAAGAAAATAATTAGTTTATTCCCTGATATTAAAGAACTTTCAGGTAAAGCTATTAAAGATAAGAGAGGCGGTGAAAATAATATTCATAGCTGGGATTTAGAGTTAAAAGGTAAGCTTGAGCTAATTCAAAAAAAGATAATGAGCATTCTTCTTAAGGAAAGAAGAAAGAAAAAATGGGCTATCTTAAAAGGTATTACTTGGATGGATGGGATGTCTTTAACTTTAGATGAAATACACTCCTTTTGTGATTTTATAGAGAAAGCTAAATTAAAAGTATATTTAGATGATTTAGTAAACAAAAAATATCTTAAATTAGAACACCCCAAAGATTTAGTTGAAATAAATGGAATAAAAAAAAGAAGTTACGCAACTCATCTTGAAAAAGGGTATAATATTGTCACAGGTAAACTTAGCTTTGAATTAAATAAAATTTTAGGAGATGATTCTATTGCCCCTACAATCGTAGCAACCGAAGCAGATAGAATAGGCGTAATTGATAAAAATTATATTCGTCGAATCTCTGAAAGAGAGTGTTTAAGGTTTTTTGGATTCCCTGAAAGCTATAAATCAAATATTAACTCTAAAGATCTTTATGATTTGATAGGAAACACAGTTGTTGTTCCTGTTATAAAAAAAGTTATGGAAAGAATTATTTAATCTTTTATATTTTTGAGATAAGTATTCTTATGAGATGTACCTTTATATTTAAATTGAGTTTCATACAAAGCATTAATAAAGTTTTCTTTTTTAGTAAATACTTTAAACCTACTGTTAACTGAATACCAGCTTGCAGGACGAATATTATAAATAATATCTCTTTTAGTTTGCGTCTTTAATGGCCATCTTTCAGATGGGCAGGTTATTTCCCATATTTTTTTTAACCAAATTTTTTCAATTTTTAACTTACTTCCACAAAGCCTATAGCCAAAAATCAAATAATCTGAATCTAATCTTGCAGGCATATTAGCAGTTGATTCGCAGTAAGATTCAAAATTTGCAAGGTCAAAATTTGCACCAGCATCATAATCAAAGGCTTTTATTTCAAGAAGATCCTTGTTATAACCAACATAATAATCAGGAAACTCCTGGCTTCCCCCTTCTTTTTTAGGGTCATATATTTTAAAATTATTATTGTGAGCCCAAATACCAAACCATTCTTCAATCAATCCACCTAATCCATCTTTTCCTTTAATTTTTATAGAGATATCACCCATTGAAAAAGTTGTATTACCCTCTAATTCATTTAAACTTTCTTTTAGTTTAGAATAAATTTTTAAACTTTCTACATGATACATAAGTTTACCCTTTAAGCTTAAATCCTTTTAAATAGTAAATTCCAAATACTTTTAACTGTCAAAATGTTTGTATAATGAATAAACCACAGCATAACTTCTTTTTTAGTTAGTAATTATAACATTAATAAACAATTATGTAAAATATTAAGAGGGTAAATTCATCTAATTATCGATGTTTATTAGTGATGGGGGAGGAGTATTTGTTACTAAATATGTTGTGTAAAGTGACAAATCATTGATAAAAAATATTTTTTAAATTTCTTCTTGGTTTATACAGATTAATTAGAAATTAGCTATATTTGTTTATAAGTTTAAAAACAGTATAATTTACAGTTGATTATTAGCGTCAAAGCCCTTAAATACAACAAGTTAGATGTGTTTGCCCTGATACTTATTATAAGTAGTATATCTAGTATTGATGAAAAATACGCATCAAAAAACAAGGTTTTTGTATTGCATGAGTAAATTTTATAATTAAAAATAAAAGCAATTACAATAGAGCCATCGTCCGAAACATAAATTAAATAATAAGGTGCTAAGGCATAGTTTTTAGCTAAAGCTGAAAGACCCATAACAATAGCAAGGTTTGCATCTGTATTATTG
>CAKMYR010000146.1 GCA_929200175.1 uncultured Gammaproteobacteria bacterium | reverse complement strand
GTATTTATTCTAATTAGTTTTTTTAATTCATCAAATTCTATATCAGTAATTCGATATTGATACAAATGTCTGCCATCAGGTTTTGATAAGCTATGGCGACTCAGTACTTGCTTTATCCATTCTTTTGGAGGCATAACAACTTCCTTAGCTTTGTATTTTATACTATATTTTATTAAATGTGATATAGTATAAAAACATATCTAATGATTAAAAACATATCAAGAATTGTATAATATATTTTTTAGTTAAAAAGTAAAACTATAAAAGTTAAATAAAAATATTTTATTAAGGTTAATTTTGTAGTTTGCAATTTATGTTAAAAATAGTTACTCTGAAAATTATAAAAAAGATTAATATCCTATAAATACTTCTTTAGAAAAGATGGTGTTCCTTAATAACCTTCTTTAACCTTGCAAAAGTACGGAATTTTTTTGGTGCTGGTATAGTTTCGTAGCTTGGGTTATTAGCTTTTAGCCAGTAAGAACCATCAGGTTTTTTTTCAACTACTCGTAATAAATATTGATTATCTCCCGTTTCATCTTGAGTTTCTATAACTAGAGTATTTCCTGTTATTGAACCTGCACGTTCAGAAGTAACTGATTCTAATAACAGTAAATCACCGTCTTGAATTGGATTTTTACCACCATTCATAGAATCACCAGATGCTCTAGCAAGAAAATGTTTTTTAGGGTTAGCATTATAAATATTAACCTCCATCATTTCGCAATCATCAGTTCGTCCTGTTTTAAAATGACCACAGGCAATTTTTATATTAGGGTAGTATGGTAATTCTACTAGGTTAGTAGTATCTTTTTCAAAATTATTGGATATCATTGCATCGTTAGTATTAATGTATTTATGTCGATATTTTGTAATTCTATAGTCTACTAATTCTTGCATTAGATCATGTAAAATATCAACTTGATGTTCTGCAATAGCAAAATTAGCTTTAAAGCATTTATTTTCAAGAATAAACCATGGGTTATTTGCTTTCACATATGCGTCTACAGGATTTTTTTTCCAATAAGCTAACCATGATTTATCTGTTGCTATATAATCTTTTTTTTTGCTATCTAAATCTATATTCCATAAATCGTGATAATCATTATATAAAACATACCAACTTTTTTTTGCAAGAGCTTCTAATATTGGTGGTTCACGAAATCCATCTAATTGTATAAAAGCTTGAAGTAAAATTAATTTAAAAGATTTTTGAATTTTTGTTTTTTGTATAGCATGAAATAGAAATTTATTTTGAGATTCAATAACAATTTTTACTTGAGGGTCTATTTTATCCTTATTGACAACGTACATAAACCAGCTATTTTCTTCTTTATTAAATTGTTTAGTATCTTTTTTGTCATTATAAAAATCAGTTGTTTCTGGTTTTTTTTCTGAGTTTTCTTTTGTATTAGATAATAAGTTACCATCTTTAAGGTTGCTTTGGGGAGGCTGGTGATTTTTTATATATTCTTCAATCCACTGATTAGTAAGTATTTTAGCGTTATCATGATTAAATAGTTGTTCGAAATTTTCTCTTATTAAATTAAATTGCTTTGCATCTTGAGAATCTTTTGGTGGTTTATAATCATGGCGTAGGCACCATTCATGAGCACTAGTTAGTGCAGCTTCACTGATATTATTAGACCCAACAAATGCACTACCTTCATATAAGTTTTGGTTTTTATCATGATTAACAAATATGTAGGCTTTCACATGAAAGCTTCTTTGTGATTTTGTAGCTTCAAAAATTTTAATGGTAACTCCATCATCTTGCAATTCTAGTAATTTTTTTAAAGCATCAGGCTGAGTAATATGCAAATAATCAGAAGTGAGTATTCGTAATTGAAGCGTATTGTTCAATTTTTTTTGTTTTTTTATTGCTTTTTGTAAATCTGGGATCAGTAAATTTAATCCTGTAGATCGAATAAAAGATACCACTATATCAATTTCTGTAGAATTTTTTATAGCATGTAATAGTTTATCGAGAAGATGATCTTTATCACCTGTGGTAAGTATGTTTGCATCCTTTACTAACAACATAGAATTATCAATTATCCTTAATTAATATTGCATTAAACTATCATTTACGTTCTTGATATGCACGTAAACCATTAGTTATCCAAGTTTGCTTTATTTATATATATGATCTATTTTTCAGCAGCGTTTAAAGTGGCTTTTATTTAACTTAGTAGAATAATATTCATTTAGATTTGTTTTATATGCGCCATATTTAAAAATGTAACACCATTCTAGAATTATCTTTTAAAGAATTAGGCAACATAAAAAATTTATAGGCATTTATTCCCAATAATATATAGCAAATGCACTGAATTGTACCAATGCACATCAAAAACCAAAAATTTAATCGATTTTAACATACAAAAAAAATTTAAGCAAATTAAAATGAATTTATTTTTAAGCTCTTAAGCTATGCAAAAACCTTTGATAGACTATGATCGATAGAAATTTGTTAGTATAACAACTTAAAAAAAGATCATTTGCTCTTGTTATTTGAGTGACTTTATGGAAAAAGCATGCAAGAATAGTTATTTTACGGCAATTCAGGAGTAATAATTGGAAAAACTAAATAAAATAAACTTAAATGAATATAGACTAGTAAAAGTTCAGGATGACTATATGGAAATGACCACCCACCTTGAATTTTTCAGCAAGAAAGAAAGTAAGACTGTGTATCTAACGTTGCAATATGATTTAATAAAACCAGAAAATAATAAAATTGGTCCTGTAGTAGCATCAAACAATAAATATGAATTGGTATTGAAAGATACACATCTCTATGAAATGATAGCCAGCACTAACTTAATAAGAAGTCTAAGCCCAGAATACACAGTTGAGTATATATTTTGCAAATACATCGACTGCCATTATAGTTTTGATTTTGTATTGAGAAATCTAATGTTAATGCATAATTGAATTTTTGAAATTTTCAGGGTGCTGCCCTTCGCCGTCATCATAGATGGTTAAA
>CAKMYR010000145.1 GCA_929200175.1 uncultured Gammaproteobacteria bacterium | reverse complement strand
ATATATACAAAGTAGATAATATGATTGAAAAACCAAGTATAGAGCAAGCACCAACTAATTTAGCAATTATAGGAAGATATATTTTAACTAATGAAATTTTTTCTGTGCTTGCAACAACTAAACCAGATAAAAATCAAGAAATACAAATAACTAATGCTTTAATTAAGCTAGCTCTAAAAAATAAAGTTATTGCTTATAAATTTAAAGGCAAAAGATATGATTGCGGTAATGCCAACGGCTTTGTTGCTGCTAATAATGATTTATATAAAAACTATAACACTTTATAAAAATATATGGCAAAAATAAATAAAAAAGTATATGTAGGAATGAGTGCTGATTTAATTCATCCAGGGCACATAAATATAATTAAAAAAGCATCTGAATTTGGAAATGTTATTATTGGTTTGCTTACTGATAAAGCTATCGCTAGTTATAAAAGACTTCCGTTTATGTCTTATGAGCAAAGAAAAGAGGTAATTTTAAATATTAAAGGGGTTGTAGAAGTTATTCCTCAAAATTCTTTAGATTATAGAGATAATTTGAAGCTTGTTAAGCCTGATATTGTTGTGCATGGAGATGATTGGAAAGAAGGCGTACAAGCTAAAACCAGACAACAAGTTATAGAAACATTAGCGAAATGGGGTGGAAAATTAGTAGAATTTGCATACACACAAGATATTTCATCTACTGCTCTTAATTATCAATTAATGAAAAGTGGAACTACTACTGATATTAGAAGAGCTAAATTAAGAAGATTAATCAATGCAAAACCAATAGTTACAATATTAGAAGCTCATAATGCTTTAAGTGGATTAATTGTTGAAACTACCGAAATAGAAAGTGATAATAAAAAAGTTTTTTTTGATGGTATTTGGTCTAGCTCATTAACTGATTCAACAGCAAAAGGAAAGCCAGATATAGAAGCGATTGATATGACATCAAGAATTAATATGATTAATGAAATTTTTGAAGTTACAACTAAGCCAATGATTTTTGATGCTGATACTGGAGGCAAGATAGAGCATTTTGAATTTACAGTTAGAAGTTTAGATAGAACTGGTGTTAGTGCTGTTGTAATTGAAGATAAAACAGGATTAAAGAAAAATTCATTATTAGGTATTGATGTTACTCAAACTCAAGATAGTATTGAAAATTTTTGCAATAAAATAAAGGCTGGCAAAGAGGCGCAAATTAGTTATGATTTTATGATTATTGCAAGAATAGAATCATTAATTTTAGAAATGGGAATGAAAGATGCGATAACTAGAGCTAAAGCTTATATTAAAGCTGGCGCTGATGGAATTATGATTCATTCTCGTAAAAAAGATCCAAGTGAAATAATAGAGTTTATGCAAAAATTTAGAAAAGATGATATTTTCACGCCTGTAGTTGTAGTTCCAACTAGTTTTAATTCAGTTACTATAAAAGAATTTGAGAATATCGGAGTAAATATAGTTATATCAGCAAACCATATGTTAAGAGCAGCTTATCCGGCAATGTTAAAGGTTGCAAAATCTATTTTAAAAAATGGTAGAAGTTTAGAAGCTGAACCTTATTGTATGCCAATCAAAGATATATTAGAATTTATCCCCGGCACAAAATAAATTTTTAAGTGTAGGCATTTTGCTCATAATCTATGAAGAAGAGCTTAATACTTGATGTTTAAAATTTTTTATAAATTAGTTTAAATATATAGTATTTAAGAGACAATCTAAAAATTTTAATATGTTTTTCATTTATAATAATTGTTATAAAATTTAATAACCTAAAAAACTTTAATAATCTTTTGGTAGTTGTTAATTTTGTTGTTTGATAGCCTATTGTTTGTTGTTTTTCTCTATCATTTGATATACTGCTTGATGCTGAATCTGTTGTTATTATCTTAGGGTCTAGCGTTAAAACATTATTAAAATGATAATCGCCAGTATAACAATCAATAGGCATAGCTAATTTTTTTGTAGCTTTAAGTAAGACTTTTGCTCCTGTTTTATTAATTAAATAACCATAAGTACAATCTGCATTTTCAAGCGGTATACTAATTGTATAACTAAGAGTTTTTTTAATTTTATAAAAATATTTGCTAAGATCATAAACATCAAATCCTAATAATAATAAATGCCAATCTTTAGGTAGTTTTGGAACTAATTTTAAAATTGTTTTAAAATTTTGATTAAATCTTGCATCATCTTCTAAAATAATAGCTTGATTTATGTTTTCATCTACCATTTTTTGATAAATGTTTCTATGACTAAGTGCACAGCCAATTTCACCTTTAGTTAATTCTCTATCAATATTTTTTAAAGAATTATTTTTATCATAAATATTATCAATTTCAGTTTTGGTTAAATCGTTACCATTAACTGCACAAATAAATTCAACTTCTAAATTAAATTTATCACATAATTTTTGTATTTTTTGTTTTTTTGCTTTATCTTTTTCAAGATTAACAACAAATATAGGGGTTACTGTCATGTATTATTGAGAGATTTCAATAGGTTGTTGTAAAATTTTACCATTTTCAATTCTTTTGTAAACTTTTTTCTTTATTTCATTACTCCATAATTCTTTTAGTTTTAAGCCTTTTTGATAACTATCATCTGCTTCTAATTCAAATGGTTTTTTATTGGAGGCACAAGCAAAAACATATCTAAATAAATTAACTTGACTAAGTATAGTAACATCATTAAATCTTTTACAATAACTTGGCCATTTAATAACAGATAATATCCCAAATACTTGTTGTGCGCTTTGGGTTTTTTGCTTTGTTTTATTTGTCCAATTCTCTCTAGAGCCATGATCAGATTGAATAATGATTATTGCATCTTTATCTTTTTTTGTAATGATATCTATTGCTGATAATAAATCATTATTAACGATATTAGTGAGTTTTTTAAAACCTATTCCTAGCATGTCAAGTTGTAAGCCGTGATTATGTACATAAACCAATTTAGGTTTGTTGTTGGAATTATTAGTTATACTAGCTATATTTTTAGTAAAATCTTGTATTAGATTGTACTTCATCATCTTTTTTTCACTAAAAATATTATGCAGCATAATTGCAACTCCTCTCGCTAAATAATAGTTAATAATACTAGTATATAAAGAAAATTTAGGTTTCCATAATG
>CAKMYR010000144.1 GCA_929200175.1 uncultured Gammaproteobacteria bacterium | reverse complement strand
CTATATCTTCAAATTTCAGCTCTAATGGATTATGACTTCGTAAACCAACATTAATTCCTACATTAAAAATATCGAAATATAAATCACCATGAAATTCTTTGATTGTCTATCCGATTGTTTTATCATTTCTGGCGTTTGAATAGGAGCAGCACCTTTTAACATTTTATCTTCCCAACTCCAATCAATATACCAAATTAGTCTTATAAAAAAATAAAAAGTAAAATAAATAATATTTAAACGAAAAAGCGTTGATTTAACTTCCAAAAAGATTGTTTTCGTAAGTTGATCATTTTGAAGATAAATATTTGTGGGTCTACTATTGATTTTAAATTTTAGATATGTTAGAAATAGTTAGAATTAATCAATTTTTGAAATCCAACTAAATTTACAACATATAACAAATTATCTCCGACTTGTTTACGTAACCACTCAATAGCTCCTGGTTTATATCCTTCACCATCTATAACAATAATTGTTGGGTGTGGCATCATCTTTTGAATGTTCTCAACAAGATAAGGATACTTTTCATCAACAGTGCCAGAAACTTGTTGCCATTTAGCTTCAATAATTAAACAGTCAGCATGTTTTACTGGGTGATACAATAAAAAATCACATTTTAACTTAGTTTTATATATAGTTTCACAAACATATACATTGCGACTAAAAATAGCAATACTAGTATTTTTCTTATCTTTGAATTCTTTAGGATTTACTCGGGTATAACCTTTAGATTTCAAACTATCTTCAATTAATCTTTCTAATTGCTTTCCTGTAATATTAGCTCTATAACCTTGACTAGTCATAATTTTTAACCAAAACCTCTTTTGCTTTACCTCTAGCATTACCCTTACAGTTGACACTTCTCGGTGCAGAAACAGATAAGATATCGAAATCTTTGTATAGTTCACGAATATACGCTGTGTCTGCGTTAGATAGCATGAATTTAACTCCTTTGCGATCTAACTCTACACAATATTTTGATAATTTAGCTTGAAGCTCTTTATCAAATCCAACTTTAGAATATTTAGTAAATGAATTTTTATTTACTACATCATAAGGTGGGTCTAAATAAACGAAATCATTTTTCTTTGGATTTACAAAAAAACAACTAGACGCAGTAATTGAAGTACCTTTTAAGGCTTCACTACAAGCTATAATATTGCTTTCATCACAAATCAACGGATTTTCATATCTGCCTATAGGTACATTAAATTCATTTTTTAAATTAACTCTATATAAGCCATTAAAGCAAGTTTTGTTTAAATAAATAAACCTAGAGGCTATATTAACCAAACTTCTCAACTTTTGCTTGCTTCTGATATGATAGAAATATTCTTTACAATGATTTTTTTGGTGGATTTTTAAACTTCTAATTAATTCAAGAGGTTTCTGTTGAATAATGTTATAAGTTATTATCAAACTTTCATTAATATCTGAAATGTTTGACTTGCTACTAAGCACTTCAAAAAATAAAGCACCGCCTCCAATAAAAGGCTCAAAATAATTATTAAACTTACTAGGTAAATTTGTTGTTAATGTAGAAATTAAACTACGTTTTCCACCAACCCATTTTACAAAAGGCTTGGCTTTCTCTTTACTGGGAGACGACACATAAACTCCAATTTAATACTTTTATATTTAACTATTCATCATATTATAACATATAACGCTGTGAATGTAAAACTATCATGATTTCAAAAACCATGCTTTTAATAACAATCTGTATCCTCCTTTTCTTCTCTTCTAAGTTCTTCATAGTGGTCTAAATAAACAATATTCATATGATTAGATATTATCACTTGCATGTCTTATCATCAAAACCTTGAAAATACTGTTTTTTCTCATCAAGATAAATAAGAGCAACTTCTTTTGTATGTTTATTAGACTCATTGTGCTTATCTAAACTCCCAATCAATTCTAGAAAATCATCTTTGCTGTATTCTGAAAGCATACAATCATAATATTCTAAAATTAAACATTTGAAATCATAATCCTTTATGAATTGCTTCATTTCATCAAACGTTGCTTTGTAACTCATTAATAGAACTATCTAAATTATAAAAATGTACATATGTAGATATAAGATAATTCTCAGCTACTTTCTTTTGTCCATCTTCCGGTAAAGGTTTAAGCCTATCCTTTTGACTAACTACAAATGAACGAGACATTTGCCTTGCAAACATACTAGCATTTTTGTATTATGTTCCCCACATCTGTGGGGATGAACCGATACTGAGGAAAAAATAAACATAGGGGATAAAGATTATTGGCTATTGGCAGTTGCTAGCCATCAGTTAGATGATTAATATTAAGATTTCATACAAGGATAATAGCGTTAACTCTATTAAGGTTAAAGCTAAAAGGATTACACATTGAAATTACTTAGAATACTTTTTTTTATTATCACGTTGCCATTTAGAATTACTTTTTGGCTTTTTTGGGTGCTAACTGGTGGAGACGACACACACGAGCAAGGTAGGGCTAAAAAAGCATATATAAAAAAGATTATAGCTCAAGAAGAAGGCGTAGCAGATGAGATGACAATATTTTTCATATACAAGAAACCTTGCGGAGATATATCTGCTAGAAGTGGAAAAGGTGCATATAGGTGCAGATTTTGTGGGAATGATTATATCAACACTCGATCTGACGGAATAAGAAAAACTTTCAAGGTAAGTAGAATCGTGAAAGTTTTTAGTACACGAGAAGAGCTAGAGGAAGCACCTTTGACAGAATACGAGCAGGAAGACAACAAAGAGTTGCTTTTGAGTTTGCCTAGGACAAAAAAGAGGGAATACGAAGAGGATGTTTATATTACAGGTTTTTCATGAGAAGATAGAAGTGAACTACTTATATCAGCTAGAGGGATGGGGTTGATTGTCAGGAGGAGCATTGTGGTTGGCTTAGATATGTTTTGTTACGGAGAGAATACACAAGTTAGAGACATTAAGAAAGCTGTAAAGTACGGAGTTGAAATTGTAGACTATGACGAGTTTGAAGCAATAGCAAGGGGAGGCAGGTAAAAAAAATACTCAAATTGAAATATCGTGTGTCTTATATATAAGGACAAATAAATGGATACTATTAAAATAGCACAGAGGAAACTAAAAGCTGCTAAAGAGAGGGACAATAAAAA
>CAKMYR010000143.1 GCA_929200175.1 uncultured Gammaproteobacteria bacterium | reverse complement strand
GATTCTCGTCTTTCTTGTCAAGCAATTGTAACTAAAACTGACTTGGTTATTGAGATTCCAAAATACACAATAAACCAAGTATCAGAAAATCATTAAAACAAGTTTTAATCAGTAATAGCTCCTTCTGAGGCTGATTTTGCAAGTTTAGCAAATTTTGCTAAAACTCCTTTAGTATATTTTGCTTTTGGTTGTTTCCAATTAGATAAACGCTTTTCAATAATAGCTTTGTCTACTAATAATTCTAGTACATTATTTTTAGCATCAATTAATATTTCATCACCATCTTCAACTATTGCTAGTGCTCCTCCTGTGAAAGCTTCAGGAGTAATATGCCCAACTACAAAGCCATGTGTTCCTCCAGAAAAACGCCCATCAGTAATTAATGCTACTTTATCACCTAAACCTTTACCCATTATTGCCGAAGTAGGGGCTAACATTTCACGCATACCAGGGCCACCAACAGGGCCTTCAAAACGAATAACAATTACATCTCCAGCTTTAATTTCATCATTTAAAATAGCTTCAAGGCTATCTTCTTCACAAGAAAAACATTTTGCGGTACCTTTAAAAATCAATCCTTCTTTACCTGTGATTTTTGCAACAGCACCTTTAGGAGCTAAATTACCCTTTATTATTACAAGATGAGAATCTTTTTTTATAGGATTATTTAATGACTTTATAATATTTTGATTAGTATAAGGCTCAACATTTGCTAAGTTTTCAGCTAGTGTTTTTCCTGTTACTGTCATACATTCTCCATGCAATAAATTTGCATCTAAAAGCATTTTCATCAATGGCAAGGTTCCACCAATTTCTATTAATTCGCTCATCATATATTTTCCTGATGGCTTTAGATCAGCTAATACTGGTACTTTTGCGCCAATACGAGTAAAATCATCAATAGTTAAATCTATATCAGCAGCTTTTGCAATAGCTATTAAATGCAATACTGCATTAGTTGAACCTCCTAAGGCAATTACTATACTAATAGCATTTTCAAATGCTTTCATAGTCATAATATCACGCGGCTTTATATCTTTATTAAGTAAGTTTAAAACAGCTTTTCCAGCATTAATACAATCATTATTTTTGTCATTAGATATAGCATCTTGTGCCGAAGAATTTGGCAGACTCATACCTAATGCTTCAATTGCTGATGCCATAGTATTAGCTGTATACATCCCGCCACAAGATCCAGGACCAGGAATAGCAGAAGATTCAATATTTTCAAGCTCAATTTCACTAATTGATTTGTTAGCAAATTTTCCTACAGCTTCAAAAACACTAACTATATCAGTATGATTTTTACCCGGCTTTATAGTGCCTCCATAAACAAATATACCGGGTCTATTAAGACGGGCAAGAGCCATAATACAGCCGGGCATATTTTTATCACAACCACCAATAGCTATTACACCATCAAAACCTTGACAACCAACCACAGCCTCAATAGAGTCAGCGATTATTTCACGCGATACTAAAGAGTATTTCATGCCCTCAGATCCCATTGATATGCCGTCTGAAATAGTTATGGTATTAAAGATTACGGCTTTTCCTCCTGCTGAATTAATTCCATCTAATGCTTTGTATGCAAGTTTATCAATATGCATATTACAAGGAGTAACCATCGACCAAGTGCTAGCTACGCCAACTTGTGGTTTTTGAAAATCTTCTTTTTTAAAGCCTACTGGATATAACATAGCACGACTTGGAGCTCTTGCAAAACCGTCAACTATTTTAGAAGAATGTTTTCTTATTTTAGACATAATAATAATTATTAGTTAAATTAAAAGTGATTTTAAACTAAAATATAAAGCTTTTTAAACTATAAATTGGACAAATCAAGACAAATTTTAGAGCTAATAACTCCTTATATCAAAGAAGGAAAAATCTTAACTAGAAGCTATAATCAAATTCAGCAAAGCGTTAATGATTTTTTAGTTTTAAAAGATAATAATAAAATTTTTGCTTGTGTTGCTCTAAGAATTTATTCACAAAGCAACATCGGAGAAATCTATTCTTTAGCCGTAGCTGCCAACATGCAAAAACAAGGATATTCTAATAAATTATTATTAATGGCAATAAAAAAAGCCAATAGTATGGGAATTAATAAAATTTTTGCACTTAGCAAATACAATAAAAAGTGGTTTATAAACAATAATTTTATCCAAATAAATTTAGATAAACTACCCAAAGAACGCCAAGAATCATTTGATCACAATCGCAACCCTTCAATTTTTTTTAAAGATATTGGCTAATTTGACAATAAAAATATAAAATATAAAGTTATGTCGAAAAAAATTAAAAATTTAATTATATCTATATTTTTAACGTTAATTGCGGGTGGAGGAATACTTTTGGTATTTCAGCAAAACATTGAAAATAATACTCTTCAGCAAAATCAAAATATTGAAGATAATATATTTCAGCAAAAAACTGAAAATAATATATTTAAGGAAAGAGTATTTCAGCAAAAAAATGAAAATACAGCTCAAAAACAGAATATCATAATCAATAATGATAATTCAACTAATAATAATTACTATTCAGATAAAAAATAATCTTATCCAAATAGATTTATTGCCAAATATTATAATAATAAAATTTATAAAATAAAGTTGTGTTGAAAAAATTTAAAAATTTAATTATAACGTTAATTTTAGTTTTAATTTCAGGAGTAATACTTTCGAAAAACATTGAAAATAATACTTTTCATGAAAGAACATTTCATCAAAAAAATGAAAATACAGCTCAAAAACAGGATATCACAATCAATAATGATCATTCAATTACCAATAATGATCATTCAATCAATAATTATTTTATCTTTTCTCAGAAAAAAGATGAAGATGTTATTGCATCTATTGGAAGTAAAATTCAACAACAAACTGAAGAAGATATAAAGCAAAAAATTGAAGATGATCATACTTCAGCAAAAAAAACAGGTTATCCTGAAATCGATCACAAAGATCAAATTTCGCCAAATATAATTGACAGTAAAGAAAATGACGAACAACTAGATATAATTATAAAAAACTTGGAGTCATTAGAAATTAATTATTTTGATAAGGATTCGTTAAACTTTATCAAAGGGCAAATTTTATTATTATCCAATAAGTATGATGAGGCAATAGATAATTATGAGG
>CAKMYR010000142.1 GCA_929200175.1 uncultured Gammaproteobacteria bacterium | reverse complement strand
CAACTAGAATTAACCATAAAATGGCGTTGTAATTTTTTGGAATCTAGTTTAACTCCTTTGGCTAAAGTAACTAATAAAGAATTATTTTTACTGCCTTTATTCTCTGAGCTTATTTTCGGCTCAATACCTTCGACCATACTTTTATCTTTTATGATTCCTTCAGAAAAAAGAATACCATAAACTAAGTATTCATCATCTCCAGGAGTCCTCATAGTTACAGATAAAGGCTCTTCAACCCAATGGTCATTAACAAAATATTTTATAGCTACTTCTAACGGTTCTTCAATAGCTATACAATCGCTATAATTTTTTAATTTTGAATCTTCAACTCTATGAGTTTGAAAGTCAACAGTACCGACAACAGACATTACAATAAATCCTATATTAACAAAACAATAAAATTACTAACTACATGTTATATTATATTTTTTCAATATACAATATTTTGTTAGTTAAGTTAAAAAAGGCCTTCAACCAAGCCTTCGCTATTTAGCCTTATTTTATCAGCAGCAGGAACTCTTGGCAACCCAGGCATGGTCATAATTGTACCACAGATTACAACAATAAATTCTGCTCCAGCAGAAAGTTTAATTTCACGAATAGTTATAGAATGGTTTGTTGGTGCTCCTAATAATGAAGGGTCAGTAGAAAAGCTATATTGAGTTTTAGCAATACAAACAGGCAAATGACCAAAGCCATTTTTTTGATACCACTCAAAATCATTTCTAACTTTTTTATCTGCTTGTACATCAGAGGCATTGTATAGTTTAGTTGCTATTGTTTTTACTTTTTCAAAAAGAGGCAATTCATCATCATAAAGAGTTTTGAATTGTGCAGCACCAGAATCTGATAATTTTAATACTTTTTCTGCTAAATCAACAGCTCCTTCGCCTCCATGCTCCCAATGACTAGTAACGCTAACATCAACATTAAATTGTTTACAGTAATCACGAACCACATTAAACTCAGCTTCGGTGTCAGTTACAAATTTATTAATCCCAACAACAACTGGAACGCCAAAATTTGATAAATTACGAATATGTCTTCCTAAGTTAGCACAACCTTTATTTACGGCTTGTGGATTTTCAGTATTAAGATTATCTTTAGTAATTCCAGCTTGATATTTTAATGCTCTAATAGTAGCAACAATAACAACTGCACTAGGAGATAATTTAGACTTACGACATTTAATATCAAAAAACTTTTCGGCTCCTAAATCAGCACCAAAGCCAGCTTCGGTAATAACATAATCTGATAATTTAAGAGCAGTTTTAGTTGCAATAACTGAGTTACATCCATGTGCGATATTAGCAAAAGGACCGCCATGAATCATTGCAGGATTGCCTTCTAAGGTTTGTACTAAATTTGGCCTAAATGCATCTTTTAAGAGTACTGTCATAGCTTGATGGGCATTTATATCTTTTGCTCTTACAGGTTTTATATTTTTATCATATGCAACAATTATATTACCTAATCTTTCTTCTAATTCTTTTAAATCTTGAGAAAGGCAAAAAATAGCCATAACTTCAGAAGCTACTGTAATATCATAACCATCTTCTCTTGGATAACCATTAACTGATCCGCCCAAAGAAGAAGTTATAGTTCTTAATGAGCGATCATTAATATCAACAACTCTTCTAAATTTAACCTTTCTACTATCTATATTAAGAGCGTTGCCCCAATATATATGATTATCAATCATTGCATTTAGTAAACTGTGTGCTGAAGTAATAGCGTGAAAATCTCCAGTAAAATGAAGATTTATGTCTTCCATAGGGATAACTTGCGCATAACCTCCTCCAGCAGCACCACCTTTCATTCCAAAACAAGGGCCAAGACTAGGTTCGCGTAAACATACTATAGTTTTTTTTCCAATCTTATTAAGTCCATCTGCAAGACCAACGGAGGTAGTAGTTTTGCCTTCTCCAGCAGGAGTTGGAGTAATAGCTGTTACTAGAATTAATTTACCATCGGCATTGTTTTTTACTTCATCAATAGTTTCCCAAGAAATTTTAGCTTTATTATGTCCAAAATGGATTAATTTATCCTTTTCTATGTTTAATTTAGCGCCAATATCATCAATATGCTCTTCATCAGCTAACCTAGCTATTTCAATGTCTGATTTATATTCTTTCACATTACCTCCTTATTAAAATTGAATATATGTAACCTGCTTATGTTATCTTATATATTTTAAAAATCAAGCAAAATAATAAAATCATTAATATTTTTTGTAATATATTTAATAATTAAAACTTTTATTAGTTAAAATGCTTTAAAATGTAATTCTGATAGATTATTAATATCAGATATTTTTAACTTTTAAGGGTAATACAATGTCTAAAAAAACAGGACGAGTTAAATGGTTTAATGCAAGAAAAGGATTTGGTTTTATTGAACAAGATAATGGTGATGAATTATTTGTTCACTTTAGCTCAATAGACTCTGATGGCTATAAATCTTTATTGGAAAATGATGAAGTAGAGTTCGATATAGGCGAAAGTGACAAAGGTCAGCAAGCTATAAATGTAGTCAAAAAATAATTTTCTATTACTTAAAAAACAACCTCTAAAGATACACCTATACTTTTAAACCAATCACAAAACTATATTAAAAACTATATTATAAAACTCAAATTTTATTAATATTTAATTAATTTGTTATTCTTTAACTGTAATGGGTGTGCCTTTTGTTCCCGCATAGAACACTATAATTTCTGCAGGCTCATCACCTTTATTTTCTCCATAGTGCCAAGTATTTACAACTTCGACAATAGGGTCTCCTGCGTTCAAGTTTAACACTTTATTATCTTCTGTAGTAACTGTTAACGAGCCTTTTAGTAAAACACCAGCGTTTATAACAGGATGTGTATGTAATGGCAATCTAGTTTTAGGCTGAACAACAATTCTAAGTAAGGTAATTTCTGGTGTGCCTTTAGCATAGTTAGGTAATTTTTTACCATTCCAGCTATTACTAGTTTGAATTAATTTTTCTACAGCAATTGGTTTTAATTTATCATCTGAATGACCGTATACAACAGATTGTATAGTCAATACAAATAAGCCGATAAGTAATATTAATTTATTCATTTGAGTTACCATTAGTTCAATTAATTATGGAAATTTTATCATAATGTAATTAGTTTTAAACTCTATTTATGTATTTTTTAGTGC
>CAKMYR010000141.1:2788-3189 GCA_929200175.1 uncultured Gammaproteobacteria bacterium | reverse complement strand
CAACGCCTAATAATTGTAAAAAATAAACTAGTTTTTGTACTTCAACTTTTGATGCTCCTGCATCGCCTAATTGACGATAAGTGTCTAGTAGTAATAATATTGATGCCTGTAAAATAGTCATTGTTTATGTCTTAGTTGGTTATTGTTATAAATTTATTGCAAATAAAAATTAGAAGTATTATAACTAGATGTGCAGATAATAGATAAAGCTCTACAGACTGTTACAAAAATTCACAACTCATAAACTGTTATAAATATTGTTTTAAAATTAAGGCAAAATTATGAATATTTGGCTACACAGAATCAAGCATGAGTTTCAAGTTAGTTTACCATTATTAAATACTAATGATAAACAAAACAAGGGTAAAGATTATACTTATCTTTCTATTGGCTGGTCTCGG
>CAKMYR010000141.1:0-2778 GCA_929200175.1 uncultured Gammaproteobacteria bacterium | reverse complement strand
CGGTTAGGAAAACAAAACGCTGATATTACTAATGAAATAAAAAACATCAACAAACCAAGAAGAACATATTTATTAAATTTTATTAAGAAAATGAAAAAAGGCGACTGGATTTTAGTACCAACTAAGAAGAAGTTTAGTATTTATGAACTTCTTGAAGATGAGCCTATAAAAGTTATTGATTTTACTATTCCAGATGGTTTTAAAGATTCAAGTGGTAAATTAGTAAAAAAAAATGCAGATGGCGGTTTATGTTATGAAGATGACAAACCAGTAGATTTAGGTTTTTTTAGAAAAGTTAAAAAAGTAGAAACGTTTTTATCAAGAAAAGATTATGCCAATGCCATACTAACTAGAAAAATGAAATTCCATGGAACTAGCCTGAATATTACAAAATGCGAAAATGATATAAATGAAGCAATTAAAAACTTTAAACATAATACTCCTATTAATCCAAGTGCGCAAATTTTAGCTAAAACTATTGCTCCAGTTTTAAATATTATTAGAGAATATCTCGAACCTAAAAAATTAGAAAAATTAGTGGGTTGGTATTTTTTAAAACTAGGAGCAAATAGTGTTGCAGCAGGGGAAAAAAATGCTGATGGCGATGTCGACGTTGTAGCAAGCTTTGAAGCTTTAAACCTAGATATTTATGTACAAGTAAAGCATCATAAAAATAAAACTGGTGATAAAGCTGTTAATCAAATCATTGATTATTATAAGTATATTAACGAAAACAATCAAGATGAAGAAAACACAGTATCTTGCTGGGTAATAAGCACTGGCGATGATTTTTTAGAAGATGCAAAAAATCTTGCTAACGAGCATAATGTTAGACTTATAACGGGCAAAGATTTTGCTACTATGTTACTTAAAGTTGGTATTGATGACTTAGAATCATTTGAGAATGTGTTGTAATTAAAACCGTTAGATGAAATAACTTAACAGAATTTGACATGGTCTGCTAAAACTCCTTGATTTTACTGGATATCATCAGCATAATGTCTAGAATTATAATCATTTTATACAAAATAGTTAGAATTCTTGTACATATTTAGATAAAGGAGCTTTTATGAACAACACGGCCAGCCTGTCTTCGCTTATTTGGTCGTCAGCGGATGATGTTTTACGAGGGATATTTAAACCCTCAGAGTATGGACGCGTTCTTTTACCTTTTGTGGTGATGCGACGTTTAGATTGCGTGCTTGAGCCTAAAAAAGATCAGGTATACCAGATTCACGAACAATATAAAGACAAAGTATCTAATCCAGAACCGATAATAACCAGTCAGTTAAAGCTAAAATTTTTTAACACTTCAAAGTTCGATTTATCTCGTCTTAAAAGCGACCCTAAAAACGTAGCGATAAATTTCAATAACTATATTCAGGGTTATTCAAAAAATGTTAGTGATATTATTGCTAATTTTTCTATAGAACCCTTAGTTAAAAAGCTTCATAGCAACAACCGCCTGTATTTGCTAATAGATAAATTCACTGAATTTGATTTGCATCCTAATAAAATTGACAACCATCAAATGGGTTTAATTTACGAAGAATTGTTGCGTAAATTTTCTGAGATGTCTAACGAAGAAAGCGGCGATCATTACACCCCACGAGATGTAGTAAAACTTTTAGTTGCCTTAGTATTCGGTGGCGATAAACAAGACTTGCAAGGCGAAGGCAAAATTCGCTCGGTATTTGACCCTTGTTGCGGTACTGGCGGTATGTTAACCATTGGCAAGAGTTGGGTATTAGAGAATATTAACCCCGAGTTAAAAATAGAACTTTATGGTCAAGAGCTCAACGATGTAACCTATTCTATTTGTAAATCTGATTTATTAATGATGGACGAAGAAGCCGAAAATATTCACGGACCAAGCTCGTCTATTTCTAATGATTGTCATCAGGGTTGTAAGTTTGATTACATGATAACTAATCCGCCGTACGGAGTTAGTTGGAAGTCTGAAGCTAGTTTTGTAAAAGAAGAAGCTAAAGAACCAAATGGTCGTTTTTTTGTTGGCACTCCAAGAACATCAGATGGCTCGTTGTTATTTTTACAGCATCTTATCCATAAAATGCAACCTAAAGGCTCACGTATTGGTATTGTATTTAATGGTTCGCCATTATTTACTGGCGATGCTGGCAGTGGTGAGTCGGAAATTCGCAAATGGATTATCGAAAACGACTGGCTAGAATGTATTGTTTCTTTACCAGATAGAATGTTTTTTAATACTGGCATTACTACTTATATTTGGATTGTAACCAATAAAAAATCAACCGATCGTCAAGGCAAAGTGCAATTAATTGATGGTAGCTCATTTGGCACCCCAATGAAAAAAAATCTTGGCAATAAAGGCAAATATATTAGCGATACACAACGGCAACAATTATTTGATATTTATCAAAACAATCAAGCCAGTGAGCATTGTAAGATTTTCGACAACAACTTTTTTGGTTATACCAAAGTAGTGGTAGAGCAACCATTAACAGTAGATGGCAATATTCAAACCGACCGTCAAGGCAACCCCAAAGCCGATAGCTCAAAACGAGATAACGAACGCATAGCCTTAACTGAAGATATAGAATCTTATTATCAACGAGAAGTAAAACCACACCTGCCTGAATCATGGATGAATCGTGATAAAGATAAAATTGGCTACGAAATTAATTTTACTAAATACTTTTATAAATTCACTCCATTAAGAAGCCTAGAAGATATTTCACAAGACCTAAAAACTCTAGATGCAGAAATTAATAAGTTATCGCTGGAGATGGTTGATGA
>CAKMYR010000140.1 GCA_929200175.1 uncultured Gammaproteobacteria bacterium | reverse complement strand
AACGCTTGCAAGAGCAAGATTATACTAACTGGTTAAAAGAATATTCCCTTGGTGAGCTGTGGCAAAAAAATATAATGGCTGGTGCATTATCACATGACTAATTATATTAATGGTGTTATTATTGTAGTAACTCAAATACAACCTTACAGCCTTCTAATTTTTAAGGTTATTGTCAGCTCAAGTTTGAACTACTACAAGTAATGCAATTAAAACTTATGTATGCTTCTTAATCAACTCTATAATTTTATCAGAACTAAATTGGGTTTTAAAATTAACCTTAACATCTTTACTTATGTTATTAAATAACCGTTGTGCATGTTTAATTTTACTATTTTCTTCTTTTCGTAAATTATCTTTTGAGATAACATTTTTAGTTTCAATAACAAAATTAACAATTTCATTATTTTTAGTTTTAACTACATAAGCAAAATCTGGCGAATAACTAAATCCACCTGCGACGGGAATCTTTATAGAGTTTTTTGGTATTTTAGTAAATACCGTTACCATTTCTATATCTTCTTGGGTGATATTACGCTTTTCTAATTCTGAATCATAAAACACTTCTTCAAATAAATATGAATCTAACGGTTTTACTGTGTTATCATGATTAACTCCTAAATCACTAGATAACACATTCTCTTTAGGATAGCCATGGTCATCTGTAAATTTACTAGGATGAACTTCATTAGAAATGACATGATAGTCTAATTCAAATTTATAAAATGCATTATTTCTCAAGAAACAATTAAAATCATATTTAATTTTACGTATAGTACTCTCATTTAAATACTCATTAATATCAAATGTTTCTTTTATATCCTCAAATGCTCGGTGTAATGTTGAGATTTTTATAAAAGCTGTTTTTGCAAGACGTTTTAAAAATTCTTCATAACTGATTGTGCTAATTTTTTCTAAAGTATCATTTTCTTTGTGTAACTCTCTAGTTATTGCAGTATTATCTTCAATAGACATTCGTTTTCTTCGAGTTACAACTCCTGTTTGTTTAAAACTATTTATTGAGTTATTCAAGCATTCTTTAAATAAAGTTAAAAATTTGCTTTCATCTTTAATTTTATATTCAAGAATAGCTTTTCTATTAATTAGCTCCCATAATTGACGTAATTCTTTATATTTACCTACTTTCATAGGAGTGTGTTTTTTATCCTTACCAGCTTTTTTAATTTTATTTGCCTTAACTGCCATTGGAAATGCTTGTGGGTACTCAACTTTTAATTCTGAATAACTATTACTATTAACAAAGTTTTTATTTTTATCTATAATTTTTTTATCAATAAGATTAAGCAGTAAATCCACGCTTGTTTCATCCGAGTATTTATCGAGAATTTGCTTTTCTAAATCTTCTGTTAATTTATCTGGAGGAATATCTTTAAACGAAGAACTATTAACTTCAGCTACTAAAGAATCGGCAAAATCTGCTTCGGTAAAGTCAACATAGTAATGCAATTGAAAGTCTTTATTTTTTACACGAGCCATATGTTCATTGACAGGCAAACGTAATCCACGACCAACTTCTTGCAGTTTAGAAGTAGTACTACCACTTGAACGTAATTTACATATTTGAAAAACATTGGGGTTATCCCAACCTTCTTTTAATGTCCATTTAGAAAAAATAAATCTTCTAGTATTATCTAAAGAAAGTAGCTTTTCTTTGTCGTGTAATATTTCTATGACTTCTTGTTCTATTTTATCATCTTTAGCAGTATTATCTCTTGAGAAGTAACCACCATGTGTTTTAGAAACATCTTTTATAGTTTTTTCAAGATAATCACGATAAAAAATATTTTGCTCATTTTTTAAATATTTTTTTGCTATTGCTATTATCCATTTTTCAAACTTAGTTTTTAAATTACCAGATAATTCATTACCATCACGATAGCCTTTGATATCATCAATAAAAAATAAAGTAAGTGGTTTTATTCTTGGTGTTTGAGTTAATAGTTTACGTTCAATTTCAAAATGTTTTTTAATAGCTTTTTGCATCATATTGTCTTGAACTGTTTCTTCATAAGAATATGGATTAATAGAATTACCAGATTTAAGTTCAAGACCATTACTTAAAGCAACTGTGGTTTTATTCATATGCTCAATAGTTAAATCATGTAGTGCATGATGTATTGTAGCTAAAGACTCGCCATTGGTTAAGGAGAAATTGCTTTTATTATTATTTTTATCAAGTTCAAATAGTGCCTGTTTTCCATCAACTTTTTTAAGTTTTAAATTAGCTTTATCACCACCAACTATATCTTCTACATAAGCAGTAACACCTTTTACTAAATCTTGATTAAAAGCATCAACAGCTGTTAGCCGATAAACTAGATTTTTGTAATCGTCATTAAAAGTAGCTCCGTATCTAATGATATATTGAGGTTCAATTTTTTCTATGTTTTTCCATGTCTTATTAGCAGTAGAAAATTTATGTGGCTCATCTATTATCATTATTGGTCTAACTGCTTTTAATGCATTAATTGGGGTGTTGCGATGATTATTAACCCAACCTGTTATATCATATTCTTCTTCTAATGATTTAGAATTAAGCATTCCAGAATTAATAACTAATACATGAATATATTTTTTATTAATCTTATTTGCATCAATAAAATTAAATAACCCCTGATCTATAGTTTGTTTTTTCTTTTTATTAGAATTCTTTTTACTCTCTACTACATGAGTTTTAATTTCACGTTCGTAATCATCACGAAAATGTTCTTTAAGTGCATCACTTTTTAAAAAGTTGACAGTTCCAGCTTTAATTGATAGCGTTGGAACTACAACTATAAATTTATAAATATCATATGTCTTATTAAGTTCATAAATAGTTTTTGCATAAGTATAAGTTTTGCCTGTTCCTGTTTCCATTGATACATCAATAATATTGCTGTTAACATCATAATATACATCCTTAGTATGCTCAACTTTATAATATTCCTGTGCTTCTTTTATGTTGGCATAATATTGAGCTTTAGAAATTTTCAATTCTGGATTAGCCCATATTTTAGTAGTATGTTTAGTAACTTGTTGTTTTTCAGAACCAAATAACATACTTGAAACTGCATCTACTGCATAAGTTTGATGCTCTAAATCTTTTTCAAATGTAAAACCTGACATTAATATCTAACCACCAATTCTATTGCTAATGATTTTTTGTTAGCATAACTTGTTACTGCTTCGTTTAGCTCTCGTTGTGTT
>CAKMYR010000139.1 GCA_929200175.1 uncultured Gammaproteobacteria bacterium | reverse complement strand
GTACATATCTTGAAAAAGCTATTGCCCAACTTAAAGAATATATTGATAACTTAAATGAAATTAAGTGGTGGCATATTATATCAAAAAACAAAGCTATTAAAACAGCCACTCAAAACTTAAAAAAAACGTTTAGTTATTTTGGAATAGAAAACCCTAAAAAATATTCTAATGCTATTCAACAAATATCTGATTGGTTTTATTTTATTTACGAAAAAACCCCCAATAAATATAAAGAAAATGAAGGTTGTTTATATACGATTTTTATAATTCTAATAGACTTGTTAGAGAACAACAATGATGAGTATTTATCTGACTACAGTGAAATTAAACAACTTCAAAATAAAATTGTCGTAAAAAAACAATCGATAGAAGCATTATTCGCCAATATAACCAATTTAGAATATGAAATACAACAAGTAAGCTGGAATATAGAAGTATTTAAACAAATCAATAACATAGACCATATTGTTCATGAATTATCAAACATGATTCCAGACAACTTAAAAATAGGTAGTAATGACAACTGTAGTATATTTTTTTCAAGCAATATAAATAACTCTTTAAATAACTTTATAGAACTAATTAATGAATTTCGCTCTTTGAAAGATGATATTGATTTTATTTTAGAAATTAAAGAAAAACACCCTAATTTTTCTAAAAAAATAAATTTAAATATATTATCAACAAATATAAATGTAGCATCTAGCATTTTATCTAATCACACAGATGAAGAGATTAAAGAATATTTAAAACATAAAAAATTACAATTAAAACTTGAAGAACAGTTTAATTCTCCTCCAGAAGATAGATTTTCTAATTCAATAAACGAAATAGAATATTTAACTACAACACGAATGGCATATTTATTGGATAAAAGAATTATTGATTATACTCAAAATTATGCAAATGAAGTTGGAACATTAAAAAACATTGTTCGTAAAAAACAAAAATTTCCAAAAGAGTTGTTCCAAAATTTAAAAAAAGCATTTCCTTGTATTTTAGCAGGGATTAGAGATTATGCAGAATTTATTCCCTTAGAAAAAGATCTGTTTGATTTAATTATTATAGATGAAGCATCACAGGTCAGTATAGCACAGGCTTTGCCTGCTCTTGTACGTGGAAAACAAATAATAGTACTAGGAGATGACAAGCAATTTTCAAATGTGAAAGCAAGTAATGCAAGCAAAGTAACAAATCAAGAATTAAGAAAAAAAGTACAAGATACTTTCCTAAAAGAAAGACTCAATGGAGTAGATAAAAATGGTTGGCTTACAAAAGTTAAAGAAAACTTTGATATTAAAAATTCTATTCTTAAATTTTCAAGATTTATTAGAAATTATGAATGTCAATTGAAAAAACATTTTAGATGTTATCCAGAAATTATTTCTTATTCTGATAACCATTTTTATCAAAATACGCTACAATGTATGAAAATTAGAGGAAACAAAATTGAAGATGTAATTAAATTTGAAATTATCGATAACGACGGGAAGTTTGATCAAAATAAAAACACAAATGAACTTGAGGCAAATCACATAATTGAAAAACTTCAAGAATTTAAAAAACAAGAAATTGAACAAAGTATTGGAATCATTACACCACACAGAGAACAAGTAACTCTTCTTTTTGATAAAATCGAGGAGCTACCAGCAAGAGATTGGCTTTTTAAAAAGTGCAAATTAAAAATAATGACTTTTGATACCTGTCAAGGAGAAGAAAGGGATTATATTTTTTACTCAATGGTTGCGACCAAAGAAAAAGACAAGTTAAATTATATTTTCTTGAAAAATTTTTCCTCAATAAGTGATGAACCAGATGGAACTATTAAATCTCAGAGAATGAACGTTGGCTTTAGCCGTGCTAAAGAGTGTATCCATTTTGTTTTGAGCAAGCCAATAGAACAGTTTCAAGGAGAGATAAAAAATGCAATATTACATTATCAAAATGAATTGAAAAATGCTAAAGAAGGGATTGTTAAAAAGCTTGATTCAAAAATGGAATATAAAGTTTATGAAATTTTTTACAGTACAAAATTTTATAAAGAAAATAAAGATAAAATTGAATTTATTCCACAATTTGAACTAGGTAAATACTTAAAGCAACTAAACACAGGTTATAATCATCCAAATTATAAAGTTGATTTCTTATTAAAATTTGATAAATTAAAAATCGTTATAGAATATGATGGTTTTAAGGAACATTTTATTGACAGAGAAGAAGTTAATGAATCTAATTATAAGTATTACATGAAAGATGATGATATTTATAGACAGAAAGTTTTGGAGGGATACGGTTACAAATTCTTACGAATAAATCGCTTTAATATTGGAGATAACCCAGTAGAAACTTTAGACAATAGATTGCAAAATCTGCTAAAAAAAAACCTCAAAATCAGTTAATACTTGAAGATTTACACGATCAGATTGCTAGATTAAAAGAAGGAAAAGAAAGAGCTTGTGATAATTGTGAAAAAATATACGAAGCTCTTTATTTCCCCTACAAATCTGTAAATTACTGTGTAGATTGTTATGAAAATATACGCAGTATTAATTTACACACATATAGAGATAAAATAAATAAAGAACGTTTAGTTAATAAAGAATCAAGCAAACATGAAGAAAGCCTGCAAACCTGTCCAATTTGCCAAGCTAAAACATTAATTTATGGCATTTGCATAAACTGTAAAAAAATATCCATAGCTAGTAAAAACAAACAGCCAATTAATAAAACATACATAAAGTGTCCCACATGTAATTCTATAAATTACGAGAAAAAAGGCTTTAGAAATCAAAAGCAAAGATATATTTGCAAAGTTTGTGGAAGAAATTGGACTAGTGATTTAGTTGCCAATGATAATATTTCTAAAAAATTAAAAACTAAAGATTATATTCAACGAGAAAATACTTTGAAAGAAATAGTTGCTTATTTAAAAAATCAAGAGATAAAAAAGCAACCTTTAATATTTTGGTATCGTGATGATAACACCCCTAGAAAAATATATGACTATTTTGTAGATAAAAAATATGTTAACGTCCGGTCGGATAAGGGCTATTATATAAAATTTTTAATTGATAAAATTAGAAAAATTTAATTATTTTGCTAATTCCTCAGGCAATTCACTTTTTTGATTAAAATAGATTTAAATTTGTGGATGCTGCTTCGCTTGGTCAATGAAATTGTAATCTAAGTTAGTATTATTAACAGGATGAATACTTGCATGGGGAACCATACCCAGTATTTTATGCTTTAGTTCT
>CAKMYR010000138.1 GCA_929200175.1 uncultured Gammaproteobacteria bacterium | reverse complement strand
ATTCATTATCTTAAAGGTAATAGATCAAAAAGTACATTAAAAAGAATGCCAAATGTAAGTTTAATCAAAAGTTATACTAAAAAATTTAAACATACTAAAATACAATACTTTGGCTCTATTGTTTGGTTATTACCATTTTTATCAAATATATTTTCTGATAAAAAATTAGTTTTATTATCTAATTTTATAGACAAAGTTTTTAAGATAAAGAAATCAGCCTTTAAATTTACAATGCTAGCAATAAAAAATGAAAAATGAATTAAACAATTTATCTAATCCAAAAACCTACAATAATATAATTTCAATTGAAGATCAAGATGCCAAAGAATTGAAAAAAATGCTTGAGCTAATGATTATTATTAGAAAAACAGAGCAAAAAATAGCCTGGGGGAAGAAAAATAAATTTATTATAGGACCAGTACACTTAGGTGTTGGGCAAGAAGCAATAGCTGTTGGAGTTTCTAAATTTTTAAAAAAAACTGATAGAGTATTTGGTGCACATAGATCTCATTCTCATTTATTAGCATTAAATCCTAATTCTTATAAACTATTTGCTGAAGTATTAGGTAGAAAAACAGGATTTTCAAAAGGCATGGGTGGCTCTATGCATTTATGTGATATTGAAAATGGTTTTTATGGCTCAACCCCTATTGTAGCTGGTACAGTTTCATTAGCAGTTGGTGCTGGTATGGCTGCTAAATTACAAAATAAAGATGATATAGCAGTTTCTTATATTGGTGATGGAGCAGTAGAAGAAGGTGTTGTGCATGAGGCTTTTAATTTATCTAGAGTACAAAATATACCAATATTATTTGTTATTGAAAATAATTTATTTGCTAGTCATATGTATATATCTCTTCGTCAACCTAGTAATAAAATGTCAAGATTTGCAGCTGCTAATGATATTAGTTATAAAGTAGTTGAAGGTAATAATGTTGTAGAGGTAGCTAATACTGCTAAAGAATTAATTAATAATATTAGAAAGGATAAAACCCCAAGAATTTTAGAGCTTATTACTTATCGTTGGTATGGACATGTGGATTATAGAGATGATATTGATGTTGGAGTTAAGCGCTCAATTGAAGATATAAAAAAATGGAAAGCAAAAGATCCAATTTCACGCCTTTATAATTCTATGTTAGCAAAAAAAATATTAGATCAAGCTAAATGGCTTGAAATAAATGACAGAATTGATAATCAAATAAATTTAGCATGGGAAAAAGCAATAAAAGATGAACGCCCATCTACTGATGCAATCTTAAAATATGTTTATTCAAGTGATTCAGATAATTAAATGACAAAAAAATATAATTATGGCAGTGCTATTCTTGCAGGATTTGAGTACTTATTAGAAAATTATCCAGAAGTTTTTGTTATTGGACAAGGATTATGGAGTCCTTGGTATGTGGGTAATTCTATGACTAATTTAGATGAAAAATTTGGAGTTGAACGCATAATTGATACTCCTGTATCAGAATCAGTTTGTACAGGAGCGGCAGTAGGAGCTTCATTAACAGGAATGAAATCTATTGTAGTTCATCCTCGTATGGATTTTATGCTTTATGCTATGGATGCTATTGTTAATCATGCTGCTAAATGGTCACATATGTTTGGAAATCAAGCAAGTGCTGGAGTAACTATTCGTGCAATTATAAATCGTGGAGGAGAGCAAGGAGCACAGCATTCACAAGCATTACATTCATGGTTTGCTCATGTTCCCGGTCTTCGAGTTGTTATGCCATCAACTGTTGCTGATGCTCGTGATTTGTTAATTTTTTCAGTTTTGTGTAAAGATCCTGTTATGTATATTGATGATAGGTGGTTATATCATCAAGAGCAGGAATTATATCCAATAGTTGAATCTGAATTAGCTTTAGAAAAACCAGTTATTTCTAAACAAGGAGAAGATATTACTATAGTAGGATCAGGTTTTTGTTCTTATCTTGCTAAAAAAGCAGCTAGTCAGCTTGATGATGAAAAAATCTCATTAGAGGTTATTGATATTAGAATATTAAATCCACTTGATGTTGAAATAATTATTAACTCTGTTATAAAAACTAGACATTTAATTGTAGTTGATTCTGGCTGGATTTCAGTAGGTTTTTCTGCAGAAATAGTTGCTAAAGTTATAGAAAAATTACCAGTTAATTGTCTTAAAAAACCACCATTAAGAATAGCTTTACCTGATGCGCCAGCTCCAACTTCTTGTAATCTTGAAAAAGAATATTATCCTTGTGTTGAAGATATAGTAATAGCATCAAAAAAACTTCTTAATAAATAAGTTTTTATAGATAATTTAATTTAATTAATGAAAAAACAAATGAAAAATAGAAAAATTCCTTTTTTTGAATATCCAAGGTTATGGAATGATGATAAAGATAATTTATTATCAATCATTGATGATGTATCTTCAAAAGGAGGATTTATCATGCAAAAAGAAGTTGCTAATTTTGAATTAGAATTAGCTAAATACGTTGGAACAAATTATGCTGTTGGAGTTGGTAATGCAACAGATGGAATGGAGATATTTTTAGAAGCAATAGGTTTAAAGAAAGGAGATGAAATAATTGTTTCATCGCATACAATGTTAGCTACTGCCTCTGCTATTAAGGTTGCTGGCTGTATACCTGTTGTAGTAGATATTGATGATGATAATCTTATAAGTGCTCAATCAATAGAAAATGCAATCAATGAAAATACAGTAGGAATTATGCCTACTCATGTTAATGGTAGAATTTGTAACATGGATGCAATTGTTGCAATTGCAAAAAAGCATGGATTATTTATAGTAGAAGATGCTGCACAAGCACTAGGAGCTAAATATAAAGGAAAATCTGCTGGATCATTTGGTTTAGCTGCAAGTATTAGTTTTTTTCCAGCTAAGGTATTAGGATGTTTTGGTGATGCTGGAGCTGTAATTGTTAATGATAAAGACTTATATCATAAAATATATCAAATTCATGATCATGGTCGTGATTTAGATGGTGAAGTAAAAAGATGGGGCAGAAATTCTCGATTAGATAATGTACAGGCTGCAATTTTAAGTTATAAATTAAAATCTTATGATAAAGCTATAAAATTAAGACGCAAAATAGCAAAAATGTATGATGAAAGATTATCAGGATTAGCAGAGTTAAAATTGCCTAAAAAATGTGGACAAGATAAAAATTATTTTGATACTTATCAAAATTATGAATTACAAGCAGATAATAGAGACGAATTAAAATCATATTTACAAAAAAATAATATTGGTACTTTAATTCAATGGGGAGGAATCG
>CAKMYR010000137.1:1225-3301 GCA_929200175.1 uncultured Gammaproteobacteria bacterium | reverse complement strand
GGCTTTCAAAATGCTGGCTGTCAAATTATTGCGGGTTTTGATACGTGTGAAGATGCCATAAAAACATTTAAAAAAAATCATAAAAACTCTAAAGGAGTAATAGCTGATCTTTCCAATCCTATTTTTAATATAGAACAGTATAAGGGAGTGCAAATTGTAATAGGAGGTCCACCTTGTCAAGGGTTTTCAATTTCAGGTAAGAGAGATCCCAAAGATAAACGCAATTTGTTATATAAATCATACCTTCATGTTTTACAAACAATAAAACCAAAATATTTTCTTATGGAAAATGTTCCTAATTTAGTATCCATGGATAATGGTAAGATAAAAAATAAGATTATAAAAGATCTTAGTAAATTAGGATATAAAGTTTCGTATGATATATATAATGCTAAACACTTCGGAGTTCCACAGAATCGCCGTAGAGTTATTTTCATTGGTTCTTTAGCAGGAAAAACTATCAGTATACAAGCACCAAAAACAATGGAAGTATCTTGCTATGATGCTATTAGTGACTTACCAGAAAAATCTCTAATAAATGGATTTTCTTACCCTTATAAAGAAAAATCTGATTATCAAAGAATAATGCGTAAAGAATCTAAAGGAGTATGGAATCATGAAATTACAAATCATTCTGATAAAACTAAATCTATAATATCCTTAGTTCCTGATGGAGAGAATTATAAAAGTTTACCCGACGAGCTTAAAAACACTAGAAAAGTAAATATCGCATGGACAAGATTTAATAGCAGAAAACCATCAAATACCATAGATACTGGGCATAGACATCATTTTCATTATAAATGGAATCGAGTGCCTACAGTTAGGGAATCAGCACGCCTACAATCTTTTTGTGATACTTTTATTTTTTATGGTTCAAAAACTAGTCAGTACAGACAAGTAGGTAATGCTTTACCCCCCATAATGGCAGAAGAGTTAGCACGCCAAATTTTGGAGCAGGCACATGATTTACGATAATAACACATATAGAATACATCATGTACGCCCACGTTTTAAAAATGATGTAGAAGGAGTGTTATTATTCATGGCTAACGAAATTTTTAATTTAGGAGAGATGAATAAAAAACTGTTTGATTTAAAGCTAGATAACATAATTAAAACTTATCCAAATAATTATACAAAAAAAGCAAAAACAATAGCAAATTGGAGAACAGAAATTTCTGCTTTGTTTGGTTTGTTTCAGTATAAAGATGATAAAAAAAAACCTAGCAGACTATGTGATATTTTAGCAACGCATCAAGATCTAATACAGTTTTTTCGTTATTTTCTATATTATTTTCAATACCCAGGAGGTCATTTAAAAACACATGAAACTTGTAATATGATCAAAAAAGGTATTCGCTTTCATCCAACACAATATATTTTACGTGTTTTGCTCGAAGGAAGAAAAATAACGAAGAGTAATTTTGGTGTTACCAAAGCAGAAGCTACTCATATAATTTTTAACGATTTAAGAGTAACTAGAGATAATAGGACTCCTAAAAAAACCGTATACCTTATTTTAAACAATCGTGAAACTAATCATGTATATGATTGCTCTGGAGATGTTGTAAGGTACGCAGGTGATATTCTTGATTATATGGAGCTTGCTGAATTAGTAGAAATTAAGCCTAATTATAAATATTATCCTAAAATGCAGTATTTTGAAGTATTTCAGACATATATACAAGCACAAATATTTTTTCCTGAATATGAATTATTTTATTCTAAAAAAAATTTAAATGCTTCGGATATTAAATTAACACAAAAAAAATGGTTTGATTTTATTAATTCTAATCTTGATAATAACTTATTCAAAACAGATATATCTAAATTAATATTTATAAAAGATAACAAAACAGATAAAGATATAATTCAATTATCTATAGAAAAAATCAACGATAAAAAATCAAAAAATATTCCTGTAAAAACAAAAGAAATAGGTGACATAGGCGAAGCTATTGTGATACATCATGAAAAAACAAGAATAACAAATCTTAATAGAAAGGATATTATACATTTAATAAAAAAAATACCAGATCATTTAGGAATGGGGTATGATGTTAAATCTTTTTT
>CAKMYR010000137.1:0-1215 GCA_929200175.1 uncultured Gammaproteobacteria bacterium | reverse complement strand
CATTCATATAGAAGTAAAAACAACAATTAGTAAATGTAAGTTATCAAGTTATAGTTTTCATATGACTACTAACGAATGGCAGTCTGCAGATTCTTATCAAGATTCATACTTTATTTACAGGTTAATGATATCTTTTGGTAATATAGAATTATTTATTATAAAAAACCCTGTAGAGGCATACAAACAAAACTTAATAAAAATGGTTCCTAAAAATGGTGCTAGCATTAAATATAAAGAAGAATCAGGTAAATGGGTAAAGGTTTTATTGTGACATATCGTGTATTTTCATTATTTTCTGGATGTGGTGGGATGGATCTAGGACTAATTGGTGGATTTAAATTTCTAGAGAAATTTTATAAAAAAAATCCTTTTTCAATAGATCAGGCAATAGATTTTGATGCTAAAGTTGTTGAAATGTATAATAACAATTTCTCTAAAAAATGCACTGTTCAAAATATTTTAAATTTAAAAAACTCAGAGGTTGTTGATCATGATATTATGATAGGTGGTTTTCCTTGTCAGTCTTTTTCTATAGTAGCACAAAATCCCAAGCGGCTTGGATATAAAGATGATAGAGGAAAACTATTTTTTGAAATGTGTAGAATTTTACGTGATAAACAACCAAGATGTTTTGTCGCTGAAAATGTTAAAGGTCTTCTTTCTGCTAATAAGGGAGAAGCATTTAAGTTAATTATTTCTTCTTTTAGAAAATGTGGTTATACCGTCAAGTATTGCTTATTAAATTCTAAAAATTATGGTATTCCTCAGAAAAGAGAACGTATTTTTATTGTTGGTTTTAAAGATAAATTAGATGCTAATAAATTTCAATTTCCAAAACCAACAGTTGAAAAATATTTTGTACCAATTAAAGATATATTAGAAGAAAAACAAAATATCAAAAATGAATATTTCTTTAGTGAGAAAGCTGTTCAAGGATTGTTAAAAACTAAAAACTATAAATCTATGAATAAAGGTCGTGCTCAAAATATTGAAGCACCTTGTAATACTGTTAGTTCGCATTTAGCAAAAGTTAGCTTAAATAGCACAGATCCTGTTTTGTTAGAAAATGGAAGATACAGAATGTTTTCTCCTCGTGAAGTAGCACGAATACAGTCATTTCCAGATTCTTATAAGCTTACAAAGTCTAGAACTACCAACTACAAAGCTATAGGTAATGCAGTTCCTCCTATCATGATGTGGCATGTTGCACAATCC
>CAKMYR010000136.1 GCA_929200175.1 uncultured Gammaproteobacteria bacterium | reverse complement strand
AGTAATAACAGTGGTTGGACACAAACTGCTTATATTAAAGCCAGTAATACTGATGACAATGATAATTTTGGCATAAATGTTAGTTTAAGTTCTGATGGCAATACCCTAGCAGTTGGTGCTACTGGTGAAGATAGTAATGCCACAGGTATTAATGGCAATCAAGCTAATAACTCAGCAAGTAGTTCTGGTGCGGTATATGTATTTAGTAATAACAGTGGTTGGACACAAACTGCTTATATTAAAGCCAGTAATACTGATGCCAATGATATTTTTGGCGGAAATGTTAGTTTAAGTTCTGATGGCAATACCCTGGCAGTTAGTGCTGCTGGTGAAGCTAGTAATGCCACAGGTATTAATGGCAATCAAGCTAATAATTCATTAAATTATTCTGGTGCGGTATATGTATTTAGTAATAACAGTGGTTGGACACAAACTACTTATATTAAAGCTAGTAATACTGATTCCAGTGATATTTTTGGCATAAGTATTAGTTTAAGTTCTGATGGTGACGCTCTAGCAGTTGGTGCTACTGGTGAAGATGGTAATGCTAAAGCTATTGGTGGCACTCAAGGTGATAACTCAGTAGGTTTTTCTGGTGCGGTATATGTATTTAATAATAGCGGTGGTTGGGCGCAAACCGCTTATATCAAAGCTAGCAATACTGATGCTAGTGATAATTTTGGCGTAAGTGTTAATTTAGCTGATGATGGTAATACCCTAGCAGTTGGTGCTGATAGTGAAGATAGTAGTGTCACAGGTATTGATGCTGGAGGCAATCAAACTGATAACTCAGCAACTGATTCTGGCGCAGTTTATCTTTACTAATATACAAAACAGATAATAAGGACAGGTTACTGTTTGTAAAAAGTGTAATATTCTTATTTAAAATAGTTTTTGGATTTTTAAATAATAAGTTTTACAAAAAGATATTATCGTCTGGAAGTAAATTAATATCAATTTTTGCTTTGATATACTTACAACGTTGTTTGTAATATTTTTCTAATATAAATTTGAACGATTTTTTTGTATTGTATTTTGATTGTGTGATAGGTATGTTTTTAATATCGTCAGGCAATTTATTTATGTATTTTTGAAAGTTATCAATAAAGTATCGACTGATTCTTATTATTTCATTTTCAAAATCATTAATTTCAAATTTTTCTGCTAATTTTAAAAAGTCTTGTTTTTTAATATTTCTTTTTTTATTATAAATACGCATACCAATATCATTTTTTTCTAGTTTATATATAGCTGTTGTTGATATGTCGTAATAAGGCGAAAGATCTTTTTGTTGTTCATTAGGTTTATTTGATTGATGGATTAATGATAAGTTCTTAGAATGTAAATCTCCATGTGATATAACAACAGAATAAAAAATAAAAGACAATATTTCTTTTATTTTGGTTTTTGATAAGTATTGCTGTGCTTTGTTTAGGATTTCAATAATAGTAGCATCATATTTTGTGTTTGTGTCAAACCCTAACATTGTTGCAAACTCTTCATGATCAAACTCTATATCTTTAAATCTATCAAAACGTTTAATAATGTAGTGATAGTCATTTTCACCTTTAATAATAGCGTTATATGGCACAGAGAAACCCAAGTCTCTAGCAATAGTCATAAACAAATGCTCATTAATTAACAAACATGGAATGTATGAATTTTGATTAAAATTTAAATGGTATTCGTTATATGGCTTCATAAAGTAGTTACTATTATTTATTGTTGTGTGCTCAATTGTTTTATTTTGATCATCTTTAATAATGCTAAATTTATGCTGAAATCCACTTAGTCCTTGAATATTGTTTTCGTTGTTTGTTTTTAATTTTTCTGCGGAAATATTGATTTTATAATCTAAAATATTTGGAAAAATATAGTTATTTTCTAAAATTTCAGCTTTAATATTTTGATATTTATATATCTTGTTTTTACTTGGTAGATTAAGTTTATCTTTGCTAAATTTATAACTACCGTGAATATTATTCAAAAATAGTAGTTTTTCAATTTTTGTTGAGGTCTTAATATTAGTTAAATCGCTATTCTCTAAAAGTAGGTTCTTAAAAACTAATGGTAAATCATCAAATTCATTTGTTACATTCTCTATGCCAATGATGTAGTGATCTTTATTGATATTTTTATTATAAGTAAAGGAAATATTAGTATTATTTTCTTCTAATTTTCCTAGATATTTATTTTGTTTGTAAACGTAAATTAGCATATGTATGATATATAAATAAAGTATATATACTTTATTTTATTTGTAATTAAATGTTTTGTCAAATTTGACAAAACAAATAAATAATTTAAAATATTAGTATATATACTAATATTATTATGAATAATAAACGCAAAACACTTTTTGTTAAAAATTTACCAGTTATTAAAGAAAAACTATCTCAAAAAAAAGTTTATAAATATAGGGAAATAATAAACATATTTAGTTCTTTAAAAGAAAACTCTCAGGTGTCACAAACAATGACGACTGAAAGTTTTTTTATTCAATTACAGCAAAGTCTTTCCTTAAAGACTCATATAGTTGTTTCAAACAAAATTAATAAAGAAAGGTATTCTTTATATGATATTACAGCTTATGATTTTGTTAATTCGTTGTCATCAGACACTTTTTTCTCTATGACAACTGCTTTGAATTTACAAGGCTTGTCTAAATTTAGAGATAATTTTATTTTTTATTCTCAAGAGCAAAACAAGAAAAAACAGGTTTCAAACAAACTTACCCAATCACTAATAGATGATGCTTACAAAAAAGAATATAGATACACTAATTCAACTGCCGAATATAGTGGATATTATATTGTATTTTTAATGCCTAAATTTAGTAATCAAGTGGAAGTTGTAAAATATAAAAATTTTAAAATCTCTTCTATTAATCGCTCATTGGTAGAGATATTAATAAATATTCAATATTTTAAAGGATTTGAGAGCGTAATTAATAATTTTAAACCCTTAAAAAATAACCTTAATATCGATAAAATTTATTCAGTTGTAGAGAGATTTGATTTAATATATCCTTATTTCCAACTACTAGGCTTTACTTTAAATCAAATTGGTTTTAAAAATTCAGAACTTAGTATTTTTAAGAAAAAAATAAGTCAATTTAATTTTTATACTCAGAAAAATAAAAAGCACTATTCTTACAATAAATATTGGAAAATATACTACTAAATTTATTAATAATTATTTTATAAAAGGGTGCGTTACCATTTTTTAAAATTTATTATTATGCTAAAATTACTTAATAATACAATATTTTTGCCACCTTTACCAAACAAACAAATTATGAAAACATTATTCAAAACATTCAAACTATTTAACGTA
>CAKMYR010000135.1 GCA_929200175.1 uncultured Gammaproteobacteria bacterium | reverse complement strand
TGCCGTTTCTTGGTGCCGAACCATCGAGAGTATAATGTAGCTCACCACGTGGAATAACAAACAGTTCAAGTTTACGATTAGTTGCATCTAATTTATTACGAACTTGTAATTCATTTTGCCATTTGTAAGGTTCACCAGTTGGGTGTTCGCCTGTTGTATCTACCGCTAAAAACTCTACTGCTAAGGCTTTAGTAGTTAGTTTGTCTTCGGTTAAAATCGAGCTTGAGGTAGAAACAGTGCTATCTTCAGCATAATAAATTGTTGGGTTATTGCCGGCATTCGCAGCAGTGATTTCTAGAGTTACTTCTCCTTGATCGTTAGCATAGCCAGGGATTACTTGTACTTCAGTGGTTTTGGGCTTAGGTGATTTACTTATATAACCATTATTTAAATCTTCCCAGTTGCCATTTCTAATGGCATGGTTAATTAACTGCTCAATGCCATTAGTGGTAGGTAGCCAAGTTATATAAGGGTTTTGCTGGTATTTATCTTTAAAATCAGAATGTTTAAGTTCATCTTGATTGCCAAAAATACGCTCCTCTGCTTTAGCTAGTAGCGTATCGAGATTAGCATCGATATCTAGTTGTAATTTATTAGCCGGGTCTGTGCTTAGGGTTTTAATTATTTGTTGCTCGCCATTATATTCTTTTAAGTTGGAACGACTAAAATCTAGCTTTACTTGTTGTAAACAGGCTTGCCCTTGGCGTTGCCACGGATAATATAGCTGATTATAAAATTCTAAAATAGTTATTTGAAAATCTCGTTGATATTCAGCAAGTTTTTCGGTTAATTTTCCGCGTTGTGGGTGGCTTTTAGGTAATTCAGCATCAGCTTTTTTTGCTGCATAAACATGACGCGCTTTGCTATCTATATTAGCAAATTTTGAAGGCTCACCAGCTAGAATTAATAAATTATTTTTATTAATTAATTCATTAGCAAAATAACGCTTTAGAGCATCTAAAGAAGCATCGTTATTCGGGTTAGTAACTATTAACAGTCGATTGCGTTTGAGTTCAGCGTCTATATCTGCAAACTCTGGTAAAGCTAAAATTTTAGCATAGGCTTCTTTAGTAGTGGCTTGGTAGAGATATTCTATTTCATCGATTACTAGCTCATCGATTTTATTTTCTGGTGCTTTTTCTGCATCTTGCTGTAATCTTTTATTTAGATTTTCTTGGCGGCTAAAATAAAATTTGCCTTCTTGGGTTTGGTGCAGATACCAAGATTTTTTATCTAGTTCAAGAAGAGCATTTTTATAATCACTAGCTTTATGATTAGGGCTAATTAAACATTCAATTATTTCTGCTTCAGTTAAACCCTTAACCGCTTCCACAGCAGTAGATGAACTTGCAGTTAATAATAAAGTCGCTAATTGTTGACAGTTATGATTTTGCGATTCGCCATCTATTAATTGTGCACTAGCTTCTTGATTAGTATTCCATAAATCTTTAGCGATAACATCACGCATCTCAGAAACTTCTGTGAGTTTATCACGTACTTCATTTATAGCTAAATCAAAATGCTGAGCACCTATTAGATATACTTCTTCGTTACTGTTCCATACCGATTTTAATAACCTTGATACTAGTTCAATCATACCACGAGTTTGCTTAAATTTAGGATTTTCTTTAAAGAGTGCAATAATACTTTTAAAACGTGGATGAAACGGGTAAGTTTTTTCAATTTCGTCAGCTATGGCAGTAGCTGTACGAGTTACAGTTTTGCTTCTCACTGCAAGTTGTAAGCTTTCGGCATATTCTGTGGCAATAGTGCGAATTTCTGCTGTAGTTGGTAGGGATTTAAATAAGCGAGTTTTTAAAATATCATAAACTTCATTAGACTCTAAATTAACTGGAGTAATAGGAACTTCAGCACGACCTAACTCACTACTAGCATTATTTAAGGCTTTTTTAATTAGGCTACCGCCGGTATCGTAAGCAGCTTCTAAGTCAGAGACTACTACACAGATATTAGCTTTTTTCTGTACTGCTGTTAACATATTGGCAAATGCGGTGGTAGTTACATCAGCTATAGTGCCATTACCTAATTTTTGCGTGGCGTAATAATTAAAATAAGGTGGTAGCTCATCGAGCATTATTAAAATTGGCTCATCGCCAGTGAATAATTTTAACCAAGCTGTTTCATCTGGTGCTTTGGCGCCCCCTTCCCAATATTGTTTAAATTGCTGAGCTTTGCCTAGTTGACTAGCTATTTCACCCCATAAATAATGATCTGGTTGATTACGGCCATTAAAAGCTACTATTTTAGCAGTAGTGAAATCTTGTTGATAACTAATATCAGCAATTTTTTGTTGGCGTAATTTAGGATTTTTAGCTAATAACCCAAAAGCAATCATTAAATGAGTTTTACCGCCACCCATTGCTTGTTTTAAATGAAAAATAGCATTATTTGATTTACCTGCGAGTCGGGCAATGCCTTGAGTTAATAACTCCAGCATACCGTGAGTAATAAAAGTTTTATTGAAGTAATCATCAGCATTGGTATTGTTAATAATTTCATCTAATTTTTCGACTTGGTCGGCAACGCTAATATTTAGTGCTTTAGGTTGTAATTGGCAGGCGTCTTTAACATCTTTCATTTAACAGCAACCTCTTTAATTAACTTTTAATTTAAGTAAAATGTTTTTAAAAAGTTCGTTTTAATTTAAAAATATTGTTTAAATATCGGCCACAAAAAAAATTATTCATAAATAATAAACGTAATGTGCATATATTTAATTATTCAATTAAAATTAAATATTTTTCAGATTTTTAATTGGATAGAAAACAATAAATAAAACAACTTATTTGGAAAAGAAAATACTTACAGCGAAGATAGTTTTTCCTATAGTGTTAGATAATATGACACATGTTAGCAAACAAATCATATAAATCAAAGAAAAATCATACCGAAACTTCTAAAAGTTATTAAATTAAGCTGTATTAATAATGTAGTAAAGCATATAACAAATAGTGTTGATTTTTTAAGAGAGGACGTGAAAAATTAAAAGGGAGGTATATTTTAGATAGCTATTGTGTTTTAATATCTTTAATAAAATAACTAACTAAAGATGTATTGAGAACTGAAAAGAGAACAACGCTTATTTAAAAAAACAATTTAAATTTATATAAATAAAGTGGTAGTTCAAAACACTAAATTTAACCACATAAAAAAAAGATTTAATTCAAAACATGTTAACAATGAACTAAACCTTTTTAATATAGAAAGCTAATGCTAGCAAACAAGTGCAAGCATAAGAACTCTAAAAACTATTACTACTTTATAAATTACAACTGTAAAATTTGCATACAATTAGTGCCTTGTTTATCGCCACTAGT
>CAKMYR010000134.1 GCA_929200175.1 uncultured Gammaproteobacteria bacterium | reverse complement strand
GCATGTGGGTACAAAAATAATAAATTATAAGCTATAATAGTAGAGATTTTATTTAACGATATCTTCGTTATGAAAAAGCAATTATTAAGTCTACCAAAAAAATACAAACTATATGATCCACAAAATGAAAAAGATAGTTGTGGAATAGGATTTATTGCTAATATAAAATCTAAATCTTCATATCAAATTACAAAAGATGCTTTACAGATGCTAGCTAGAATGGATCATCGTGGCGGCTGTGGTTGTGAAGAAAATACAGGTGATGGCGCTGGAATTTTAACTAATATTCCGCATGATTTTTTTAAGACAGAAATTAAAAAATTATTTAATGTTACGCTAGAAAATAATCGCTATAGTGTAGGAAATGTTTTTTTGCCACAAGACTCTACCAAAAGAGAGTTTTGTATGCAAACATTAAAAAAAATAATTGCCAAAGAGAGACAAATATTAGTAGGCTGGAGAGATGTCCCTATTGATGGTATTAAAGCTAATATCGGCTACACAGCAAAGCAATCTCAGCCAGTTATAAAACAGCTTATTATAGCTAGTGATAAAAATATTGATAATGAGGCTTTTGAAAGGGCTTTATTTGTAATTCGTAAATATTCTTCAAAAATTATTCAAAACGATAATAGAATTAAGGACGATATTTTTTATATTTGTAGTTTATCTAGTAGAACTATTGTTTATAAAGGGATGCTTATAGGGTCACAACTGATTAATTTTTATACAGATTTAGCTAATAAAAATTATAAAACTTATTTAGCAATGATCCATTCTCGTTTTTCTACTAATACTTTTCCTTCTTGGGATAGAGCACAGCCTTGTCGTTATATGTCACATAATGGAGAGATTAATACAAGACAAGGCAACTATAATCGCATTCTCGCTAGAGAAGGAGTAATAAAAAGTGATTTATTTCAAGATAATTTAGATAAAACTTTACCAATAATTGAAAAAGATGTATCAGATTCAGGTGGGTTTGACAATGTTTTGGAATATCTGGCAATAAATAATAGGTCTTTGCAAGAATCAATTTTGATGATGATACCTGAGGCTTGGCAAAATGACTTAAACATGGATCCTAATAAGAGAGCATTTTATGAATATTTATCAAACATAATGGAGCCTTGGGATGGCCCTGCTTCAATTACTTTTACAGATGGAAAATATATAGGAGCTACACTTGATCGTAATGGCTTAAGACCATCGCGTTTTTATCTTACTAAAGATGATAGAGTAATTATGGCAAGCGAAGTTGGGGTTGTTGATATTGATGCCGAAAATGTTAAGCATAAAGGCAGGCTCCAGCCGGGAAAAATGTTTTTAATAGATTTTTCCAAAGGAAAATTAATTGAAGATGAAGATATTAAACAAGGATTTGCTAATAAAAAAAATTATAAGAAATGGATTAGCAATCAACAAATAACCCTTGATCAAATAGAACTTAATCAAAAATTATCTAATGGTCTGCAAAAAGACATTATCAATAAATTGAGTTTTTTTAGCTACAGCATAGAAACATTTCAATTTATGTTATTGCCTTTGGTTACAGAATTACGCGATCCAGTAGGCTCAATGGGTAACGATTCGGCTCTTGCTTGTTTGAGCGACAAGCCAAGAATGATTTATGATTATTTTAAACAATTATTTGCTCAAGTTACTAATCCAGCAATTGATTCTATTCGTGAAGAAGTAGTTATGTCTTTGCGTTGCTCAATTGGTCCTGAGGCTAACTTGCTTATAAGCGAAGAAAAAAGCGCTCATCGTATTGTAATTGATAATCCAATCCTAACTAATAAAGATTTTGCAAAGCTAAAACATATAAATTATATGGGTTGGAGTAGTTATGTTATTGATATAACTTACGATATAAATAAAGCTAATAAATTTACTAATATACTAGACAAAATATGCAAAGAAGGTCTTGACGCTATTAAAAAAGGATATTCTTTATTAATTTTATCAGATAAAAATGTTAATAAAAATCGTGCTGCTATACCTAGTTTATTAGCAGGAGGGTCTTTACATCAATATTTGATTACTAAACATGCAAGAACCAAAACTGGAATCATTGTTGAAACTGGGGAAGCTAGAGAAGTACATCATTTCTGTTCTTTAATAGGGTTTGGGGTTGATGCTGTTAATCCTTATTTGGCTTTTGATGCTTTAAGTCAAGCACGAATTGATAATATGCTTGATATTGAAAGTGATGAAATTATTGTTAATAGATATCGTAAGGCTATTGCCAAAGGAATGCTTAAAGTAATGGCAAAAATAGGTATTTCCACCTTAGAATCTTATAAAGGTGCACAAATATTTGAAGCAATTGGGTTAGATGATGAGGTTATTGACAAATGTTTTTGCAAAACAGTAAGTCGTGTTGGCGGTGTTGGTTTTGATATATTACAATTAGAAACAGAAAAAAGACATAAAGAATCTTATGCTAACGATTCTTTATCCAATTCAGGGCTATTTCACTGGAGAGCAGGAGGTGAAAAACACATGTGGGAGCCTAGAACTATTTTTAATTTACAAACAGCCTCGCGCAATTACGATATAAATTCATATAAAGAATTTTCTCACCATGCTCAACAACAAACTAATGACTGTACATTGCGTGGATTAATGACTTTTAAAAAAGCTAAAAAAATAAAATTAGAAGAGGTTGAGCCAGCTAAAGAAATCGTAAAACGCTTTTCTACTGGAGCTATGAGTTTTGGCTCAATATCTGCTGAATCTCATGAAACATTAGCTATTGCTATGAACCGTTTAGAAGGAAAATCTAATACTGGAGAAGGAGGGGAAGATTCCTCTCGTTGGGAGCGAGATACCAATGGTGATTCAAGACGAAGCGCGATTAAACAAGTAGCTAGTGGTCGTTTTGGGGTAACTATTGAATATCTAAATAATTCTGATGAAATACAAATTAAAATCTCTCAAGGCGCTAAGCCAGGAGAAGGTGGGGAGCTGCCCGGTAAAAAAGTTGACGAGAAAATAGCTAAAATACGCCATTCAACTCCTGGTGTTGGTTTAATTTCACCGCCGCCACACCATGACATATATTCTATTGAAGATTTAGCGCAACTTATTTTTGATCTTAAATGCTCTAATCCAATTGCCCGTATTAGTGTTAAGTTAGTTTCTGGAGTTGGAGTTGGCACTATTGCTGCTGGAGTTGTCAAGGCTAAAGCTGATCATATAGTTATTGCAGGACATGATGGAGGCACAGGAGCATCGCCGCTTACATCTATTAAACATGCAGGGCTACCTTGGGAATTAGGCTTAGCAGAAACTCATCAAACATTAGTAATGAATAATTTACGCAGTAGGGTTATTATTCAAACTGATGGACAATTAAAAACTGGTAACG
>CAKMYR010000133.1 GCA_929200175.1 uncultured Gammaproteobacteria bacterium | reverse complement strand
AAAACAGCTAAGAACAGACCCCAGTTTTGGTTAGCAAGCGAATGGAATAGTTGTGTTAAAAAATTTCTATTAAGCATGATGTTCGTGAACTCTATATTAGTTGTTAAATATATCGGATATATATTGTGCAGAGAAATCTGTATAATTTGGCAGGGTAGTAGCATCAGGATAAGATGGAGGAGGATTACTACTGCTTTGATTTATTGACCTTGAATTAAATAGTCTTCTCACAGGGTTTATTAAAGAAATAAACGGCATAAAATGCCTTTGCTGTTAAATATTTTGCACTATGCTTTTAAACGTTCCATTGTAACATATAATTCTATTAAGAGTAATATAGTCTTGTTAAACCAACAACTACTGAAGCTAGTATAAAAACTATTTCGCCAAATAGTTCAACCATTAATAATGGTTACTGCGGAAACTAAATTATACAATGAAGACGATCATCTAATCAACTCCAAGATCCTAATAATAGTTTTACCGATATAGGTACAAAAGGGCATTGGGGAGTTGGATCTTATTAATGTATTTTAAAAAGTGTAAAAGATATAAATTATTTAATGTCGCTGATTGAGTAATCTTATAAGAAGAATAGATAGTTTGTGGTGTTTTGACTAGCTAAGTTATTGTATTAAATGTTTAATTTCTAGTATATGACTTTGAAGATATGTTTTTCAAAGCTTAATTAAAAGATTGAGTTATAGGTGAAAACATGGAGAATATAATTGCATATTAAAATATTAGATTTTGCAATAGTTAAAAAGATTACTTCAAATGAACTAACATAACTACCTAGAGATAGGACTGAATAAAATCATTTACATTTTCTATCATTTGATATACAGTGCTTCAACAATTTCTAACTTGGATTACATTATGTAATCGCCTATTCAGATAACTATAGTTATTATAAATAGGCATAGGCAAAGAGCTATCATTAAAAACTGACAGCATATATTTTCCATTTTAAATAACAGTACGATCATGGCTACTGTTCATAGTTAAATTTTCTATAGAAGTTACAAAGGATGTTACTACAAAGTATGAGTATAAAAGCATTAAAACCTCGCATTAAAGCAATACTTGAAAAACTAAACGAAGGGATACATGAAAGAGATGAGGTATTAGCCGTCTCGCTTTTATCTGCATTAGCAGGTCATAACAGTTTTTTATTAGGGCCACCAGGCACTGCAAAAAGCTTAATTTCAAAGCGTATCAGTAGTGCTTTTAAAGAGCATCAGTACTTTGAATGCCTGATGAATAAATTTACCACACCTGAAGAAGTCGTTGGTCCGGTATCGATTAAAGCATTAAAAGAAGATAAATACACTAGAAAAACCGAGAGTTATTTACCTACAGCTGATTTTGCGTTTTTAGATGAAATCTGGAAATCTAGCCCTGCAATTCTCAATACACTGTTAACGCTGATCAACGAAAAAACCTTTAAAAATGGAAATAAAACTTCCAAAGTTCCTTTAAAGGCCTTGATCTCTGCATCAAACGAAACACCAAACAACGATCAAGGATTAGAAGCACTTTTTGATCGCTTCTCTGTACGTCTGTATGTACCACCGATGATTGAAGCTCAAAATTTCAATGCGTTACTACAAAGTGCTCCTACAGCATCAAGTGTTGATCTAGACAATGAGCTTAGTATTGGCAATGAAGAATGGCAACAGTGGCAACAAGCCATTCACGATGTGATATTATCTGAAGAAACATTGTCTATCATCAAAATTATTCGCACTGAATTAGCTAAGCAGTCAGAACAACGTTCAACTTATGTATCTGATCGTCGCTGGCAGCGAGCCGCTCTTTTAATTAAGGCTTCTGCTTTTTTTAGTGATCGTACAGTAACTAATCATACCGATGCTTTGTTATTAAGGCACTGCTTGTGGACGACCAATGATAATCGTGAAGCAGTAATGGCTATTGTTGAAGAAGCTGTTCGTAACATAGGGTTTAGTAGTGGCGTTTCTCTAGCAGAACTTGACCTAGAAAAAGAAGATTTAGAAAAGGAAATTCAAAGGGATTTATTTTATACAAATGATGTATACAAAATTGTAAATCTTGAAGATGATGAAGAATATTTTGAAACTAATGCTGTTTTTAAAGGCATCTATACTCATTACGACAGCAAAACATTTAAAAATATTTTTATCAAAGCATCACTAATAAAAACTACTGAGGAGTTTTATCCTGTAGATGAATCAGGTAATAAAATAGCTAGAATACAAGGATGTTTTGACGGACAAGGCAGCTGTAAGCTAAAATGCAATAATTCACGTTATCATAAGAGTTTTACTTTTACTCCGGAAATACTATTTCACAAAGGTGATAAAAAAGAAGAAGTTAATGATAGATTAATTAATGCTTTAGCTAAAGCAATTCAAACGCTAAAAAATAAACTTGAAACAGCTTTAGGCACTATTAAAGCTAAATTAGTAAGTTACCAGCAAGCATTACATACTCAATTTGTTCCTGAACAAATACAAAGCATTGCTACAGAAGGTATTCAACAGCAAATTGAAGACCTAAAATTACGTATTCAAGATTGCAATCGCCTAAGAGGTTTATGTAAACAAGACAATGCTTAAAAATACGCTAACATTAGATAAACTACCTGTAGCTCAACAGACACTGGTTGCAAATAATGTTTCGTTATCTGCAAGCATTGCAAAACACTTACGCAAAGCTCAGAAAGATTTAAATAGGCTATTATTACTAGATAATCCTTATGCTGATAGTGAATCAAATTTGATTGAATCTGAAGCTGTATTTGCATCTTCTATGCAATCAACGCTTGATCATATCTCTAATGATTCTACTAGCTATAATAATTTTCTGGGGACTGCTCGTTTACCAAAAGAAAGTTATTGGCAACAGCAAATAGCTTCCTTTAAGAAGCATGATACAGAACCTAAAAAACAAGAGAAGCTCAGGCGAAACCATGATCATTTATTGCGCACTTGGCGTAAGCAATACGATAAAGCCTACTCTAGCTGGGAATTAGAGCGCATAAAAGCTTTTCAATGGGAATTTTTCAAAAAAATTTCTGAATGGCTTGAGCATATACAGCAATTGCATAATTCCCTTAAATCACTAGGTCTTGAGCCAGGACATCTTTTAGATTTCTCCAAAGGGTCAATGTCATTATCTGATATTAAACAACTCAAAAAATGGGCTGATTATCTAGCAGCAGATAAAGGCATAAGAGACTTATGTAACTTGTTAGGTAAGATTAGACAAGCTGAGCAATCAGGAAAGCTTGAGATCATAAAAAGTACCCACATGTTGCCAGAAATGGTATTTGATGATCACTGCAAAGAAGAAATTATTGGCCTTAAAGTCGGTAGAGATATCGAGCATATTGTTCCTTCGG
>CAKMYR010000132.1 GCA_929200175.1 uncultured Gammaproteobacteria bacterium | reverse complement strand
ATCACCAGCAATTAAATTAAGTGTACGTGATACCCGCACAGTTTTCTCATCGAAATCAATACCAAATATTTTTAATACATGTTCTTTTTCTTCTTCAGGTATTTCTGCATTAGTAAACAAATGCCCTGTAAGTTTAAAGATAGTATGTACAGGAAAGCCACAACTACCAGAAGCGGTGTCTATCATATATTCGCCACGCTTAGGATTAAGCATTTGCACACACATATCAATTACATGTCGGGGAGTAAAGTATTGCCCTTTTTCGCCTTTAGATGATTTATTTACCAGATATTCAAAGGCCTCATCTACAACCAATAAATTAGAATTAAATAATTTGACATCTTGCAAACTAGAGACACAAACAGCAAGGTGACTATCTGACAACTTAAATTCTGAAGTTTCAGAAAACACACCCAGCCATTGCTCCTTAGCTTGATCAAAAAGCTTTTGAATTTTTTGCTTAAGCTCAGTATCTGTTTGTCCTGTATTTCTAAACTCCATAATACGGAATTTTTTATCATTAATATTAGCTAGGGTCGACTTTATGTTTTCATAATCTGATTTTTCATCTTCATTTAAATTATTATCTAAATGATGCTCGATTTTACTTTTATCTTTTTTACTTTTATACTCATCATATAACTTAGTAAATATTAGCTTGAACACCTCTTCAAATACTTCTACACCAGCATTAGCAAGAACTTCATCTTCCATTTCTAAAATAATATCTTTTAACGATTTACGCTCATTGGCTATTTTATCTTTGATAATTAAATCTTTCAAAGTAAAACGTTCGCTTAAAACATCATTTAAGCTTTGATTTGACTTAGGAATATCGGTAATATCTTCAAAGTAATTTGGATCTTTCCGATGATAATAAGATATTTGCTCACCATTGGTCCATATTCCAATTGGTGCTCCGGTAGCATTACAATATGAACGTAACTGATCTTTACCATCTTTAAGTTTAGGCTTTTTTATTTCAATGATAATGTATGGGGTTTCTGGTCGGTCTTTATCAAAGATAACAATATCAGCTTTTTTCTTTTCTCTACCAAAAGTAACACTATGCTCAAGAGCTATACGATTTTTTGTATATCCATACTCTGCTATTAAGCGTGCGATATATAGCTGACGTATTACTTCTTCTGGCTTCAGTTGGATATCTTTTTCTCGAATAATACATTTAATACATGGAGTTTCTTTTTTTCTAATAAGTTGTATATTAATTTTTTGCTCTAAGGCTAAAATTTCTTGTTGCGAAAATATCCCTGAATCATACTTTGTATCTTGAAGTGTTTTTTGAACTATGCTCGTAACCATAAATATATCCTTAATACCTATATTGCAACTATGTGATTAGCAAATCATTAAATAGTTAAATAGGTTACTAGAATTTTGTATAGTTATCAAAACATTTATCGAATAATGGAATTATTGGTAAGTTAGTGTTTTTTATGCATTACATGGCACTTTATAGTTTTTATAAATTTCAGGTAATAACTAATCTAGCCTAACACCAATAACAAGTTACGACATCTTATCAAGTTAAATAATTCTTGCTATCAAATTTATAAAATGGACTGCTGCTACATTGCTAGCTACACCTTCACAAATAGTACGCATACTTGTTAAACACTGTTTAATTATATTATCTTCAGGTTTTGTTGATGTTATTTGTTTCTCAAGTTCTTTTATTTTGGAATTTAATTTAGTAAGATCTTGATCGCTTAGATTAAGATCTGGTGTTTTAGCTTTTATCTCTTTAATCAAAGATTTTATATCATTAATATTTAAATTGCCATTATAAGTTTGGTTAGCAGTTGCAGAACTTTGCTGTAATTGAGAGTTATGCATATTGCTAATATTAATAGTATTATAAGTTATTTGTGATGCTTTTTGTTTTTTTTCTGTAGAAAAACTAATACCTGTGCCTATTATGCCTTCTTGTTCTAGCTTCAAAGCGTATTCTAAAACCTTGGTTCTAACGGTATCTAAAATTCTTGCAAGTGTTGATCTATCTATTATTAAATAGGGTTCTAATCCTATTTGATCTATTAAATATCGCTTAATATCATTGGGTAACTGAAATTGTAAAAGTCCTGACTGCGGTTGTTTTAAAAGATCAACAATTCCACTAATAGGCTGATTAGTGCTTGTATTTGAGAATTTTTCTTCTGTTTCAGCATCTGGCATAGTTACAGGTACAAGACCATGGTATGGGTTACGTGCTTTAATAATACCTTGAATTTTTCGATATTCTGGAATATCATCATCTTCTTTATATCCATTTAACTCCTGATTAATCCAAGTTGCAAAATCTGTAATATTTAATTTTGTTGCTACAACTAGTGCTTTACGCAAAAGATCAGATATTTCTATATTTTTATTCATTGCATCTTGTTGCAACTCTAAGACGATACTTGTCATATAATTACCTTATTAGTAAATAGTAATAAATATTAATTTACTAAAATTATATAATAATATCTACTTATATAAAATAATTTTACCTAATGTTTTTATTTGTATAGTAACGCTAGGCGTTTAACTAAATTAGCTAATAAGCCTAAAATGATCATGATGTGAGTTTTACCACCACCCATAGCTTATTTTAAGTACCTACAAGCATGGCGACACATGGAGTAATAAAAGTTTTATTGAAGTAATCTTTAGCAATTATTGCGGTCGTTATGTAGCTTTAGAATTATGTAGATTTCCTCTTTGAATGGTATCTTCATCTATGTAATTTCTAACTTCAAACTGAGAGTACATAAACTCTTTAGCAGGTGCAGACCAACCGAAGATTAAATATTTTGCAGCAGATTTAGATTCATAACATTTAACTGTTTCTTCTAATTGGGTGAAGATATTATTAATTCTATCTTCAGATCTTTTTTTAGCTTCATCTTTATCTTTACAGCTACTATTCCACTGAAAAACCATGATTTTATATTTTGCTTCTGCTTGCAAAAGCTTATGAAAATCATTTCTAATATTTCCTTCATCCTTCTTCATTTCTATTTCCATAGCTAAAATCATCTTTTTTAAATTTATTATTTTTTTTGAATTTTCTATTTTTATATCAAGCTCTCGTAAACAAAAATCATAAAGCCATTCACCTGTATGATGTTCTCTTTCAGTTTTATCATTAGGTCGAATTTCATACTTTTGTCCTGCTCCATATTGAGGATCAGGATTAGAATCTAGTTCTTCAAGCTCATCTCTAAATTTTTCTATGATATCATCATTTTTTTGAGTTTTTGTCCACTCTTCTTTATCTCTATTATCATCTGCTATTTTTTCAAACCATTTCTTAAAAAGCTTAAGATCCTTAAGATCTTCAATCTTTAGTTTACCCATAATCCACTCCTTTATAATAAGTTTA
>CAKMYR010000131.1:1694-3435 GCA_929200175.1 uncultured Gammaproteobacteria bacterium | reverse complement strand
CAATCATCATAAAAATACTCTTCTAAAAGAGGCAAAATTTTATTTTTAAAAGCACCCTTTAATTTATCCAAACTATCAACACCCATTAAAAAAGAATGCCCAATAGTATGCTCTCTATCATATAAAACCTCAATTCTTTGGTTGATCGTCTTTAATAGTTCTTGTAAATCAACGCCTTCATAATTCTCAATTAAAGTTGTATCTGGCATCATCTCCACAAACTCAAACCTTCTTCTTAATGCCGTATCCATCAAGGCAAGTGAGCGATCAGCAGTATTCATTGTGCCAATAATATAAAGATTATTTGGTACTGAAAAAGGATATTTTGAATAAGGCAATTTAACAGATATTTCTTCATCTTCCCCTGCTCGTTTGCTAGGCTCAATTAAAGTAATTAACTCCCCAAAAATACGTGAGATATTTCCGCGATTAATTTCATCAATAATTAAAACATAGTTTTTATTTTGTTTTTCTTCTTTGCTTATTAAGTAATTGATCCCATCTTGTTTTTGCTCCTCTTGAAACTTTTGTATAACCAAAAAAAGTTGGTAATAATACAACGCATTTCCATGAAAATTTCTTCTTGATTCAAATTTTGGCTTTATGTCTTTATAGTCTTCAATAGAGCCATCACAAAACAATTGGTAATCTCTTAATACTATTTCTTTAGTAAGCGTTTGATGTTTTGCTGAACCTGAAGTTTGAAGAGACTTCAAATCTCCACTTGAATTTTTTATTACTTTTCCAAAATACGTTTTTTTCTTAAACTCTTTTGCAACTGTAAGAATTACTTTTTCACCTTTTTCTATTTTCTCTTCAATATAACTAAAAAAATCATCAGTCAATAGCTCAACATCAATACTATCTGTTTGTATTGTTTTAGAAATATTTTGATTATCTTTTGCATTTTTGCAAATCTCTTTAAAAACACCAGGCTTTACATCATAAGATATTTTGCTCTCATCGTCAGATTCTGCTTTCAAACCCTCTACAAAATCCTCATAACTAAAAGATTGATGAAAAGTTACAAACTCAACCTGAGATTTAAATTCTTCCTTTAATTGCCCAATGCTTTTAATTCTTTGTTTTTGTTCATCTGTTGCTTCTAAAATTTCTAACGCCTTACCAACAGTTGAATAAGTTTTTCCTGTTCCCGGCGGTCCGTAAAGGATTTGGTTTAGTGGTTTTTTCATATCTTGCTTGTCGTTGTTAATAATGTCTGAATTTATAACTGTATCATCTCTTTTAAAAAGATTCTTTTCTTCTAAATAATCTATAAAAGAATTTCTATGTTTTTCATCTAAACTAATACTGCTATTGCTTCCATCCCATATTTTATGTCCACCCCATTGAGAATGAAATCTGTAAAGTGTACCATTTATATCGTATTTTTTAACATAGTAATTGGCGTGCATTTTTTGTGCAGGGACTTCTATATTTTCATCATGCTTTTGTATTTCTTCTACTTTTTTTAGCAATGGATAACTAGTTGTACCAAATTTATTAGCAGTAAGATTTTTTAATTCATCTGAATTACTTCTACAATATTCAATAATGTTTGGTATATATGATTTAACTAGTTTATTTATTTGTACATAATTAATAGCTTCTTTTATCCATTTCTGCTCTTTTAAATCTCCTTGGTCGTCATAAATGTAAAAAACATTACTTTGCCCCATAGCTCCTTTACCTTTTGGTATTGAGTATTTTCTACTATCTACGCTTAATAATACTGCCTTGC
>CAKMYR010000131.1:0-1684 GCA_929200175.1 uncultured Gammaproteobacteria bacterium | reverse complement strand
GCCTTGCTTGTTTGTACTTCAATGTTATAAGCAGAATGATCACCTTTGTCATAATTATCTTTGTTTTGTATAAAATTATAAATTTTTGCGTCTTTATAATATCCAATAATATTATTATCTGCCACAAAAATAACTAATACTTTATCTAAGCTTTCATCGTCTTGTTGTGCTTCTGGAGATATTCTTTTTAAATTCATACCCTTACTATTACTACCAGATTCAACAAAGCCTTTAATTACTCCGTCTTTATCCATAAAATTAAATCTTTCATGAGGAGGGTTTTCTTCTGAATAAGTACCGCCTCCTTTTGGTTTATCTTCATCAATAATACCTCGATAAAATTTCATAGATGCAATTCTGCAAAATACAATTCTTTCCATGCTTTTTCCTTCTCTTATTTTTCTTGCAATTTCTAATATTCTTAATGACTGTCTATAAACTCCTGCGCTTGCATATTGATTAAAATCTTTTGTTCTTTCTACACTATCATCAAGATTAATAATGCTTTCAAAGAATTTTTTTTCATCTACTATTGGGTATTCAGACACTCTTTGTAAAAAAGACTTAAAATTAACTCTTTTATATTTACTATAGTGACCAGTGCAATTTAAAAAATTATCATCTAAATCTTTTAATTTTTTTTTATCTACAACAAGACTATCTTGTTCATAAATCTTATTTAAGCATTCTCTTACTGGGTTATAGTGACTTTCAGAGTGGTTTACAAAATTGTCAGAAGAGTTTTTTTTAATATGCTCATACTCAGTGTCTGATACTTTTCCCTCTTCAAACAATGAAAGATAAGGCTTCCAAGCTTTCCCTCCACTATGGTTCCATTTTTCAATATCTTTACGCACTAACTAATATTTTTAAAAATTAAAAATATATTTTATATCTATACATCATTTGAGACGCATTTATTTTTTACATTTTGACAATACATGTTTTGAAAATAAGAAAGAATGCTAAATCCTATGGTGGCTGAGTTATTCTTGATAAATAACATGGGAGAAAATAAAGAGAACAAGCGTTACTTATAAATATTTTTTCTGTGTCCCACTTTTAAAATAATATAATTATCACTATCTTCTTTTAGCAATAATCTATGTGAGCCGATTCTCAAGCGATGGGTGATGATTAGTTCTAAATTTATAACAGGTTTTATATTTTGTTCTAAAAGTTGCTTGTCTTGTTTTAGTATTAATAGTTTATCTTTAATTCTTTTTTGAGTGGTTTGGTCTAGTTTAATGAATTGTTTTTTAGCATGATTGGTGAAAACAAATTTCATATTTCTAAATCACTAAGTCCGCTTTTAAGAGATTTTTTAGCCTCATTTATAAGTTTATCTTTATTACGATGTAAAAAATAACTTTCCATATAATCTGCAATAAAATCATCATTATTTTCAAAATATGGCAAAATCACCATTTTTGGCTTACCTCTAGTATTTATTATTGTAAAGTCATGTTCGACAGATTTAGAAATTTGACCTATATTTTTTTGTAGCTCGCTATTGCTGGTAATATTCATATTTTCTCGTTGTATATTGTAAATTATATTGTTTATTATATCTTAAATAATATAATAAAATAATATTTTCTAAAGTTATTTTTTCAAGATAAAGATGTAAAGTTTAGAAAAACCGCTTAATTATTCAAAAAAATCTAGTGTTATTCAAAAAAAT
>CAKMYR010000130.1 GCA_929200175.1 uncultured Gammaproteobacteria bacterium | reverse complement strand
TTGTCCTTCATTCTCGCTTAATTTAAGTATAGGAATATCATTATTGGAATTTATTGTATCTACAATTTTCTTGACTATATTTTTACGTATATTTGTATTCATTTCTTATGCATCTAACTTTTGGATTAATCCGAAGATTTAGCGGTTGGCTGGAATGATTTATTATAGGTATTCATTATTATTTTTTAACTTTTGGTAATCCTAACTCTGTTCTTAATTTATTTCTTGCCAAAATATTCAACTTTTCCATTAATTTGAGAAACTCAGAATTCTTTTGTTGAGCTAATCTTGTAATTTTATTAATCAACTCAATTTCATCATCGTAACCGTATAATAAAAATGATACTTGAATATCATTAAAACCATCAAGAGACTTAATTTCTTGTGCTTTTATATGGAACGAAATATATTCCTTCAAAGTCTTTATTCTATAAGATGTTCTTATTTTAGAAATTTCATGCTTCCGTTGGAAATGACTATTAACAAACCAACCCATAACTACAATTGCTACTGATGATATTAATATCCAGTCACTGATTTCCATTTAATACTCCTTTTTGGTTGTTATTGTCTTGGTACACTCTATTAGAAACATAATCAAGTAATTTACATTTTTTAATAAAAATTTGCTAATATTCTTTATCTAATAGTAATTATATCACTAAAAAATACGAAGTGTTATTGTATATACAAGGTCATGTCTATGGTGTTTACTGACTTTACACTAAGTGGTGGTGTTTAGTAGTTATCTAGATTTTTTATTAGGCTTTTTTGAAATTACTAACCTGTGTGGAAAGTAGTATTGACAAAATAATAAAAATTCCGCCTAAAACCTCAAAGAAAGAAAGCTTTTGAGAAAAAAAGATAAAGGCTAGCATAGAGGCAAAAATTAGCTCACTTATTTCTATAACTATTACTCGCTTACTTGTAATATAGTTTAAGGCTTTTATGGTACAAAAAAACCCGCCAATAGTTGGTAGTATTGCAAGTAGGGCGATGAATGGTATTGATTCTAAAGGAGGTAAAATAAATCCGTGTTGATAAATAAAAGGAATACTTAAATAAATACTAGCAAAAAGCATTAATGCAGTTAAATATTCTAATTTTGGTTTAATTTTTAATTTAGGCGAATAAATCATAAATAAACCATATCCTATACCTGCTAATGAAGCATAAATTAACCCTAAATCAAATGTTAATTTCCAAAAGTTTGAAAATAAAAACAAGCCAATTAGTGCAAGTAGTAAAGAGGCTATTTCAAGCTTGTTAAAATATCTTTTTTCAATAATAGCACTTGCAAAAAAAGTAGTAATGACAGAGCTTGAGAATAAGATAAAAACAACATTTGCTACATTAATCTTACTATAAGCAATGGTCTCAAAGAAAAAAAGCATAAAAAAACCTAAAAATGCACAAAAAGCAATAGCGAAAAAATTATTGAATACAGCAAACAAATCTTTTATTTTTCCACTGATAACAATCAACAGCAAAAGCAAAAAGCTAGCAAAAACACATTTATAAAATGCCACAAGATAAGGAGAATATCCTTGTTCAAATATAAATAAACTCAATACTCCAACTGAACCATTTAAAAAAGCCGCCATAACTGCAAATATGATTCCGTAAATATTTAATTTATTCATAAACAGGTAATTGCTTTGAAAATGAATCTTTAAAAATTCTTTGGTATAAAGATAAAAGATTTATTTTTTAATACTAATGGTAATTATAATTTAAAACAAAATTTTTAAAAGATGGTTAATGTTAATACACTAAGATTTTTGTAAAAATTCTGTTAGAATAATATGATGGCAATAGCGGAGCATCTCTCAATTTTAAGGGAAACATTTGGTTGCCAACAATTCCGTCCTATTCAAGAAAAAGTTATCAATCGCATTATTGGCGGTGAAGATGTACTCTTAATCCTGCCGACAGGAGGAGGCAAGTCCTTATGTTACCAATTTCCTGCTTTAATATTACCCGGCACTTGTATTGTAATTTCTCCTCTTATTGCATTAATGCAAGATCAAGTAAGAAAACTCAAATTAGAAGGAATAGCTGCAGATATGCTAAACTCTAATCAAACTGAAGAGGAATATCGATATAGCTTACAACAATTTAAAAATAATCAACTTAATCTTCTTTATATTTCTCCCGAACAATTCAACACAGCTCAATTTAATAACCTTATTAAAAGTATTGATATTTCCTTTTTTGCTATTGATGAAGCTCATTGTGTTAGTGAATGGGGGCATGATTTTCGTAGCGACTACCGTGAATTAACAAAAATCAAAACTATTAGTTCAAAAACTCCGATTATTGCCTTGACTGCGACAGCGAATGATAAGGTAACCCAAGATATTTGTGAGCAATTACATATTAAGCCAGAAGGAATTTTTCGTCAAAGCGTTTTTCGTAAAAATCTTTTTATCGAAGTTGAAAAAAAAGATAAAAATCATCGTAAACGGCTTTTGCAATTCATTATTAATCAATCTGGAGGACAAGGAATAATTTATGCCCAATCACGCAGCAAAACCGAAAAACTAAGTGCAATATTAAATGATAATGGAATTGCTTGTCTACCTTATCATGCTGGACTTTCTGTTGAAGATAGAAACCAAGCTTATCGCTCTTTTGTACAAGAAGAAGTACAAATTGTGGTTGCCACTATCGCTTTTGGGATGGGGATTGATAAAAATAATATTCGTTTTATTGTACATACATATCTACCCAAATCACTTGAAAGTTATTACCAAGAAATAGGGCGAGCTGGTAGAGACGGACTCCCATCACAAACACTATTACTTTTTTCAGATGGTGATCTTGTGTTACACAGGCGTTTTGCCGATGAAATCGAAAATGAAGAATATCGTCAGCAGAGCCTTAAAAATCTAAATATTATCAAACAATACGCCTACTCAGAAAACTGCCGTCATCAGATGATTAGTAAATACTTTTCAGACCAGATAGAGCCTTGTGGTAATCAATGTGATGCTTGTCTTTCTTCTGAAAGTGAGCGCATTGATGTTAGTGAAGAAAGTAAACTTTTTATTTCAGCTATCTATCGAGCTAATCAAAGTTTTGGGAAAAATCATATTATCGACATTTTGCTTGAATCAAAAAACAAAAAAATTCTTAGAAATAATCACGACAAACTTTCAGTTTATGGCAGAGGTAAACACTTATCCAAGCAAAAATGGGAGCAAGTTTACAACCGTTTATTTGATTTACAAGCAATAACACTTGGAGATTATCAAGTTCTCAAATTATTACCATTTGCTAAAAAAATTCTAAAAGATGAGCATAGTGTAAGTATCAAGCCAATATATACTCCGATGGCAAGCCCGCTAGTACAAGATCAAGATAGTCCAGACTTTAATGCTGACTGCTTTGAAGATTTAAGAAAACAAAGAAGAGAATTAGCACAAGAGCATAATCTACCGGCATACTGTATTTTTGACGATAAAACCCTAAGAGAAATGGCAAG
>CAKMYR010000129.1 GCA_929200175.1 uncultured Gammaproteobacteria bacterium | reverse complement strand
TGTACCTTGTAAAAATTTGAAAGTCAATTTAATTTTAACAACTAGATACAAAACATAAATTAGATATGCTTAATTTATTCTTTTATCAATAATAGCGCCACCTAAACAAATATCATTATCATAAAAAACTATTGATTGTCCAGGAGTAATAGCTCTTTGTGGATTATCAAACACAACTTTTAATTTATTATTTTTGGTTTTGTCAATTAAACAACTTTGTGATTGCTGGCAATAGCGTATTTTGGCGGTACATTTAAATGGTAATTCTGGCATATTATAAATCCAATGGCAATTAGATGCTTCTAAAGTATTGCCATATAGTAATGAATGCTGACCTTGAGTAACTACTAATTTATTAGTTTTAACATCTTTATCAATTACAAACCAAGGCTCACCAGATTTGCCAAAACCACCACCAATCCCTAAACCCTTTCGTTGCCCTATAGTATAAAAAAACACCCCATTATGATGTTTAATAAAATTGCCATCTTGATCAACAATATCTCCAGTTTTTCTTGGTATATAATTTTCTAAAAATTTGGAAAATGTCCTTTTGCCAATAAAACAAATCCCTGTTGAGTCTTTTTTATTAGCAGTTACTAAATTATGACTTGAAGCTATTTCTCGCACCTTTTTCTTACTTATGTCTGATAATGGAAAAATGCTTTTAGCTAATTGCTGCTGATTTAATAGGTATAGAAAATAACTCTGATCTTTGCTATTGTCAAAAGCTTTTTTCAATCTATAAACATCTTTAGATTTATCAATTTTAGCATAATGCCCTGTAGCAATTTTATCGGCACCAAGCAACATAGCATAATCTAAAAAGACTTTGAATTTTATCTTTTGATTACATAGTACATCAGGATTTGGAGTACGACCATCTTTGTATTCTTGTAAAAAATGAGCAAATACATCTTCCCAATATTCAAAAGAAAAATTAATAGTATGAAGTTTTATTTGTAATTTATCAGCTACTTGTTGTGCATCTTCTATATCTTGCTTATAAGAGCAGTTTTCATCATCTTCTTCATCCCAATTTTTCATAAACATAGCTTCTACTTCATAGCCTTGCTCTAATAATAATAACGCCGACACAGAAGAGTCAACTCCACCAGATAATCCGACAATAACTTTATTATTTTTTGGTAAATTTTTCATAAGCTAAAACTATTTTTTGTACTAATTTATGGCGTACTACATCTGTTGATTGAAAATAACAAAAACCTATTTGTTTTTCATTTTTTAATACTTCAATAGCATTAATAAGTCCAGATTGATTAGAATTAACTAAATCAATTTGGGTAATATCTCCAGTTATAATAACTTTTGATAAAAATCCTATTCTTGTTAAAAACATTTTCATTTGTTCTACTGTAGTATTTTGTCCTTCATCTAAAATAATAAACGATTCATTTAATGTTCTGCCTCGCATAAATGCTAATGGTGCTAATTCAATTACATTATTATTAATCAGTTTATTAGTCTTTTCAGGACCTATCATTTCATATAAAGCATCATATATAGGGCGCAAATATGGATCAATTTTATCAGTTAAATCTCCCGGCAAAAATCCTAATTTTTCACCTGCTTCTACCATAGGACGAACTAAAATAATACGCCTAACATCTGATCTTTCTAAAGCTTCAACAGCTAACGCTGCTGCTATATAAGTTTTACCAGTACCAGCTGGGCCAATAGCAAAAACACAATCTTTTTTTCTAACCTCATTAACAAAATTTTGCTGATTTGAATTACGAATATAAATAAACTTATTATTGATTTTTATTTTTATAATTTTATTTACTTTTTCGTTGTAATTAGATTTAATACAAATATCTATATCATTTTGAGTTAAAGTCTTACTGCTAGACAATAATAATAAATCCTTAAAAATATGTTTAACTTTTTCTTCATCTTTACCGCTTATTGTAAATTTATTATCTTTATTATCAATTTTAACATCAAGACTTTTTGTTATTAAATCAAGGTTTTTATCTAAAGGGCCACAAATATTAGATAATTGCTCTAAATTATCAACATCAAGTTCTAATTCAATCATAATTTACAATAATTCTGATTTTAAAGAATTGTTGCTTGCGTCTGTTATTTTCACATCAACAATCTTACCAATTAAAGATTTATCTCCTACAAAATGAGTATTTCTCATATTTTCAGTACGCCCAACTACATTACCACTTTGTTTAGATTCTTTCTCAACTAAAACTTTAACAACACTTCCTATCATAGATTTTGAAATAGCATCGGTATTAGCATTTATAATTTTTTGTACTAACGCTAATCGCTGTTTTTTAGTCTTAATTTCTACATTATCAGTATAATTAGTAGCAGGTGTACCCGGGCGTTTAGAGTAAATGAAACTAAAAGATTTGTCAAAACCTATTGAATTTATAAGATCAATAGTTTCTTGAAAATCATCTTCATTTTCACCAGGAAATCCAATAATAAAATCACTAGAAATTGAAATATCTGGACGCACTTGACGTAATTTTTTAATTTTACTTTTATACTCTAAGGCAGTATGCCCTCTTTTCATTAAAGATAATATCTTATCTGCTCCGCTTTGGATTGGCAAATGTAAGTGTGATACTAATTCTGGTACTTCTGCGTATACATTAATTAAATTATCATTAAAATCAACAGGATGTGAAGTTGTATAACGAATTCTATCAATTTTATCAATTTGTGCTACTGCCATAATAAGTAAAGCTAAATCAGCCTCTTTGCCGTCATCCATTAAGCCTTTATAAGAATTAACATTCTGCCCTAAAAGATTAATCTCTCTAACATTTTGGTCGGCTAAATTTTGCACTTCAGTTAAAATATCATTAAAAGGTCTTGAAACTTCTTCACCGCGGGTATAGGGCACTACGCAAAAAGTACAATATTTGCTACAACCTTCCATAATTGATACATAAGCTGTTACTTTATTAGTATATGGTTTTGGCAAATTATCGAATTTTTCAATTTCTGGAAAAGAAATATCAATGCTGGCGGTTTTTTTAGCCAAACAATCATTTAGCATAGTTGGCAAACGATGTAAAGTTTGTGGACCAAAAATAATATCAACAAAAGGCGCTCTTTTTAAAATTAATTCTCCTTCTTGACTAGCAACACAGCCGCCCACTCCAATAATTAAATTTGGATTTTTATATTTAATCTTTTTCCATCTTCCTAATTGATGAAAAAGCTTATCTTCTGCTTTTTCTCTAATTGAGCAAGTATTTATTAGTAATACATCAGCTAAATCTTCATTAACTGCTTTAATCATATTATGAGAATGCTTTAATACATCGAACATTTTATCGCTATCATACTCATTCATTTGACAGCCAAATGTTTTAATAAATAATTTTTTAGCCATTTTATTTTATGTTCTTATATCGACTTTATTATTATACTTAACAATCAATATTTCTTTATCCAGCATCAATCTCAATTACCAAAAATTTCACTTAAAAATATATTAAATTAAAATAATTACTTTTCAATATGCAAGGTTTGTGTTGGAAAGGCTATTTGA
>CAKMYR010000128.1 GCA_929200175.1 uncultured Gammaproteobacteria bacterium | reverse complement strand
AATTCTGTAAATACTTTTTTAGATGATGAAAATATAATAGCTGTTATAAGTGACACAAAAGATATTGAATGTGATTTAATTGTATTAGATATAAATAATGATGAGCAAATAATTAATTTTGTTTCATCTTATATGAAATAAAACTAAAAATCTTGTTAGCTGATTAATTGGTATAATAAACTATCATTATACGGATAAATAAAATATGAGCCTTATAAATATTGATGATGCGCTTAAATTTATGCTTAAGCGAGCTAAAATTCAACCAAAAACACAAATTATTAGTATAAAAAATGCTATAAATAGAGTATTGGCTAAAGATGTTATCTCTACTATTAATGTTCCCGGTTTTGATAATAGTGCTATGGACGGCTATGCTATTTCTTTTGATGATGAAAATAATAAAAAACAAACTAGTTTTGAAATTACTAACAGAATTACAGCAGGCAGTAATATAAGTGAGCTAAATTTAGGATGTGCCGCTAGAATTTTCACTGGCGCTCCGATTCCTAAAGGTGCAAATGTTGTAGTTATGCAAGAAGAATGCGAGCTAATAAATGACAAAAAATTCATCAAAGTTAAAAAACCAATTATAAAAAATGAAAATATTAGACCCTGTGGTAATGATATTAAGTCTGGTGAAAGTATTCTTAAAAAAGGAACTAAATTAAAACCTCAAGACATAGCTTTAGCAGCCTCAGTTGGAGTAAACGAAATTGAAGTTTTCAATAAAATTAAAATTGGTACATTTTTTACTGGAGACGAATTAGTTGAGCCCGGAGAAGCTTTACAAGAAGGAAAAATTTATAATTCTAATTATTATTCTATTACCGCTTTAGCTAACAATTTAAATTTAGAAATAATTAATCTAGGAAATATAAAAGATGATTTTTCATCTACTTGTCAAGCAATTGAAGAGCTAAGCAAAAAATGTGATTTGATTGTTACTACAGGCGGAGTTTCTGTTGGTGAAGAAGATCACATAAAGCCAGCAATTGAAAAATTAGGTACGCTTGATTTATGGAGTATTAGAATAAAACCTGGCAAACCTTTAGCATTTGGCAAGATAAATAATTGCGCCTTTGTTGGTTTGCCGGGTAATCCAGTTTCAGCTATGGTTACTTTTTTAATATTTGTTAGTCCTTTTATTAAAAAAATGCAAGGTATTGAAAACCATCTAAATAAAAGCAGAAAAGTTAAAATAGATTTTAATTGGAATCGTAAAAAATTTAGAACTGAATTTGTTCGGGTACGCTTAAATGAAAATGACTTAGCAACAATGTATCCTAAACAAGGCTCTGATGTTCTTAGCTCAATGGTTTGGGCCGATGGTTTGTTAGAGATACCTTATGATTTAACTTTTAAAAAAGGCGATATGCTTAATTTTTATAAATTAAATGATATTATGTGATTATGGATGAATTAACTCATATAAATCAAAAAGGCGAAGTAACAATGGTTGATGTTACTGATAAAGATGTTACTACTAGAATTGCTAGTGCTAGTGCTAAAATTTTTATGCTAAAAAAAACACTAGAAAAAATTAAAAATAATTCATTTAAAAAAGGAGATGTACTAGCTACAGCTCGTATTGCTGGAATTACATCAGCAAAAAAAACCGCAGATTTAATCCCACTTTGCCACCAATTAAATTTATCGAAAATTAGTATTGATTTTAAATTTATCGAAAATGGCGTGCAAATTTTAACTACTGCTAAAATTGATGCTAAAACTGGAGTTGAAATGGAAGCTTTAACAGCTGCTAGTGTCGCTGCACTTACAATTTACGATATGTGTAAAGCTGTTGATAGAGGTATGGTTATTAGCGATATTAAACTACTAGAAAAAACTGGCGGTAAATCTGAAGATTGGAAATTACAATGAAAACATTAATAGATCCTTTTAATAGAAAAATAACTTATCTTAGAGTATCAGTAACTGATCATTGTAATTATCGTTGCTATTATTGTAGAGATGAAGATCATCAAACTAATACAGTTAGAAATGAAGTGTCTAGCTATGAAGAAATTGCAAAAATAGTTAGACTATTTAGTGAGCTTGGAATTACCAAAGTAAGGTTAACAGGTGGCGAACCTTTGCTAAGAAAAGATATTTTAAAACTAACAAAAATGCTAGGAGAAATTCCTAATATCACTGATATCCCAATTTCTACTAATGCTCATTTATTAGCTCCTATGGCAGCAAAATTAAAAAAATCAGGGATAAACAGAGTAAATATTTCAATTGATTCTTTACAACAAGATGTTTTTAAAAAGATTACCAGAGGCGGAGATTTAAATAAAGTTATAAAAGGTATTGATGCTGCTATTAAGGTCGGCATGTCTCCAATTAAAATTAATATGGTAGTAATTAAAGGCGTAAATGATAATGAAATTGAAGATATGATTGATTTTGCTATTAATAAAGGTATTGATATTCGCTTTATTGAAACTATGCCAATTGGCTCTGCTGGTATTGATACTAGTAATAATCATTATAGCGAAGCTGATATCTTAAAACGAGTTATAGATTACCTACCTAATAAATTAATTAATGTTAAAGCTGATCAAACTTCTGGACCAGCTAAAAGTTATTTAATTGATAATACAAATACATCAGTTGGTACTATTTCAGCAGTTTCTAATAATTTTTGTAAAAGCTGTAATCGCGTAAGATTAACTTCTAGAGGTAGATTAATATTATGTTTAGGACAAGAAAATTCTGTATCTTTGCTTGATGCTGTTAGAGGCGGTATGAGTGATGAAGATATTAAAAAATTAATTATAAAAGCAATTAATAATAAACCAGAAAGGCATTATTTTGATACTAATATTTATAATATAGAAAATGCTCAAATGGTTGAAATTGGCGGATGAATATTTTATATTTTGCATCACTTAAAGAATCTATTCAAAAATCTAACGAGGTTATTAACATAGACAAAAATATCTCTGTTGGCGAATTAAAATTATTATTAATCAAAAAATATGGAGATAATCAATTTAGAAAAGATATAATTTGTGCAGTTAATCAAGAAGTTGCAAATGATTCAAAACTAATAAATAACGATGATGAAGTAGCTTTTTATCCTCCTGTTACTGGAGGTTAATAAATTATGCAATATACCAATATAAAAGTAGGCTTTATTACTATATCTGATCGTGCTTCTCGTGGTGAATACGAAGATATTGGTGGTCCTGCTATGCAAGACTGGATTAAAAAAGCCTTGTTATCACCTTATGAAATTGAAACAATTATTATTGAAGATGAACAATCACTAATTGAAAATACTATTATTGATTTTGCTGATAATAAAAAATGTAATCTTATCTTAACCACAGGAGGCACAGGACCAACTACAAGAGATGTTACTCCAGAAGCAACTTATGCTGTATGTGAGCGTATATTTGACGGCTTTGCCCAGCAAATGAGAACGGTTTCATTACGCACAGTACCAACTGCTATATTATCAAGGCAAATAGCTGGCACTCGTGGAAATAGTCTGATAATTAATTTACCCGGCAAACCAAATTCTATTGCTGTTTGTTTAGGAGCAATATTCTTAGCAGTACCAAAATGTTTAGAATT